>JAJTGE010000073.1 GCA_021298555.1 Oxalobacteraceae bacterium | reverse complement strand
GATTCCGAGACTAATTCATCCAGTGAAATCCGCTCTAAACGCCCTCTGATGAAATCTCCAGGCTCCGAGCGAGCCAACGCTAGCAATTGATTCGCTTGCCGTGCCATGCGCTCAGTGGATGACATCATCATTGCTGTCGATTGCGCAGTATCTGGATCGTCACGATGATGTGCCTGCAACCACTCGAGCTGAGCTTTAAAGCCTGCCAAGGGCGTTCGCAGCTGGTGCGCTGCATTCGCCAAAAAATCTTGTTTTGCGCGAGCACTATCCTGCACGCGTTCTAACAATGCGTTGATAGCGCGAATAAATGGCACGACTTCACGAGGGGATTGGTTAATGGGTAATTCGGATAAATCATCGGGCTTACGAAATTCAAGGTTCTGCTGTAATTCGCGCAGCGGTAATAAACCTTTATTGAGAGCGACCCAAACAACTACAGGTATCAGCAACAAAAGCAATAACTCAAGAACCACCAAGGACAGCAGTATGCGTAACTTGAACTGAAGTCGCTTGACCCGAGTTTCTGCTACTCCGATCAGAATAGGCTCTCCAGCGACGACCGTTCGCAGTGAGATAACTCGTATATCTTCGCCGCGCATACTTGCAGGATAGGCGACCCAGGTACTGGCCTGATCTGGCGCTTTTAGTACAGGAAAATCAAGATCGCCCGCTATAGTTTTGCCTCGCATATCGCGAACTACAAAGAAAATTGAATCGAAATGATCAACTCGCAAGACTTGCTCTGCTTGTTGTGAAAGTTGTAATTCAACTGAATTTCCTGCTTCCTGCACGTGAGGCACCAGTGCCCATGCGGCGTCAGCTAGGCTTTGATCCAAAGCGGCTTGCGCCGGTAGCCAGGCCAGCCAGTAAATAGCTGTTGCACCAGCCAGATTTACAGCCATGAGGGGAATTACCAGCCACCGAAGCAGCTTGCCGCGCAAACTCATAGCGCTGACTGCTCCAGCATGTAACCAAAGCCTCGGATAGTTTTGATAGAAATACCTGCCTTATCAATTTTTGATCGTATGCGAGATACGTAGACTTCAACAGCGTTCAACGTCACTTCTTCGCCCCAAGGCAAAATAGCATCAATGATCTGCTGCTTGGATACCACGCGTGATGGGTGCTGCATCAGGTACTCGAGTACAGCCCATTCGCGAGCCGAGAGTTCTATTGTTATGCCATCGATCGTTGCTCTCCGCGCGAACGGATCGAGCTGTAATCCACCCAACTGCAAATCGACCGGCCTGGGATTGCTACGCCTGACCAGTGCTTTGAGGCGGGCTACCAACTCAGGGGCAGCAAACGGTTTGACCAAATAATCATCTGCACCCATTTCTAAGCCGCGCACACGATCCTGAACATCGTCACGCGCAGTCAATAACAATACGGGCAACTGACTACCGCGCGCGCGCAAGCGGCGCACAACTTCAAAGCCATCGATGCCTGGCAAACCAATATCGAGCACAGCAACTGACATTTCACGTGCTTGCAGCGCACGATCGGCATCGTCACCGTTATGCACCACATCAACCACCATACCGTGACCTCGCAATATTCTTGCGATACCGTCAGCTAGCACCAAATCGTCTTCTACCAGCAATACGTGCATGTTTAGTCCAGAATGCATATCGTCGCTGTCATTTTGCCAGAGAGTTGGAAATGACCGTTGAAACTGACAACGCTAGAAAATTTTTTTTACTTATAAAAAAACACCGGGAAACATCCCGGTGTTTAGTAAAGCCATTTGTAAAAAATCAGGCTGCTTCTGGAACGCTCGGTAAACCTGAGAGCGCCATCGCCAGTTCATTCTCATCGTACTTGTCGTCTTTAAGAGTACCCGCAAAGTAGGCTGAGTACGCTGCCATATCGAAATGACCGTGTCCGCACAGATTGAAAAGTATGACTTCGCTCTTGCCTTCACGCTTACAGCGCAACGCTTCCTCGATTACACCTTTGACAGCGTGATTTGCCTCGGGCGCAGGGACGATACCCTCAGCTTTGGCAAACATAACACCTGCCGCAAAGCACTCAGTTTGATGATAAGCCACTGCCTCTATCAAACCCAGCTCTTTCAGATGCGACACGAGTGGCGCCATGCCGTGATAACGCAAGCCGCCGGCATGAAATCCTGGCGGTGTAAACGACGAACCAAGGGTATGCATTTTAGTCAGCGGTGTTATGTGTCCGGTGTCACCAAAGTCGTATGCATATTTACCGCGTGTTAGCGACGGGCAAGCTGCTGGTTCCACTGCGACGATGCGTGGTTTAGGTCCGCCGCGCAAGCCTGCACCGATAAACGGGAATGTAATACCGGCAAAGTTCGAACCACCACCTGTACAACCGATGATCACATCCGGGTAGGCATCTGCCATCGCCATTTGTTCCATGGATTCGATACCCACGATAGTCTGATGCATCAACACATGGTTGAGTACCGAGCCTAACGCGTACTTGGTGTCATCGTTGGTTGCTGCCACCTCGACAGCTTCTGAAATCGCAATACCTAAACTACCCGGATGGTTGGGTGTTTTTTCCAGTACGGAGCGACCATAGTTAGTCTCAGTCGAAGGCGATGGCATACAGCGTGCACCGTAGGTTTCCATGACTGCGCGACGGTAGGGCTTTTGGTCATACGATACGCGGACTTGAAACACAGTCACATCGATGTCATACAGCGATCCCGCAAATGCGAGTGAGGTACCCCACTGACCTGCACCCGTTTCTGTCGTTAGGCGTTTTACACCTGCTTGCTTGTTATAAAACGCTTGTGGAATTGCTGTATTTGGCTTGTGACTACCAGCGGGGCTAACGCCTTCATATTTATAATAAATTTTTGCTGGTGTACCGAGTGCTTTTTCTAAACCATAGGCGCGAAACAAAGGCGCAGGACGCCACAAGCGATAGACCTCACGTACAGGCTCAGGAATATCAATCTCGCGATCTTGCGAAACTTCTTGCATGATCAATTCCATGGGGAACAGTGGCGCAAGATCATCCGGGCCTATGGGATTCAGAGTACCGGGATGCAGTATGGGCGGCAGTGGCTTAGGCAGATCTGCCTGAATGTTGTACCAGCGACGTGGAATGCGGTCTTCGGGCAAAAGAAATTTGACTTGATTCGACATCAGGGTGTCTCCGTTTTTTTGTGGTTATCAGTGGGCTGCGAACAAACTTAATTGAGCAACCATACAAAATGCTTATTTGGCAATTTCTATCAACTGTCGAAAAAATCGTCCAGAACGAAATTTACTTCGTGTAAGCAGGTTTCGTCCATCACTACTCGTGAAAACAAAAACCCCCTGATTAGCAGGGGGTTAGTTAACCTAATTGCGTGAATCGCAAAATGGCGTTTTACTTGGCTTTTAAGCACTCGCTCATGAATTGCTTGCGCTCGTCACCTTTTTTGCCGGCAGCGTCTTTATTACAGGTTGCCATCTTGCTTTGCTGTGAATTTTTGGGTGCTTCAGCAGGGGCTTCAGGTTTTTTGCTCAGGCACTCTTTCATGAAGGCTTTGCGCTCATCCCCTTTTTTGCCGGTAGCGTCTTTGTTACAAGTGGCCATTTTGTTTTGCTGTTCAGTTGCTGAATAAGCTGGACTTACAACAGCCAAACTCAGCAGAACCAGCGCAGTCGTTATTAATTTCATGATGTCTCCACGGTGTCTCGGTGCGGGATCAAATAAACACATAGCAGACCCCCCGCTTTTGTCTGCTATGCACCAGTACGAAAACAACCAGCTCTACGATTTAATAAAGCTCAAAAAAACAGAACGTTCTTATTAACTCAGCTGTCGCATAAGCCAGGCAGCCACCCTGAGGGCGACCTTATCTTCACCAGGCCGCCCAACAACCTGCAGACCGACAGGCATGCCTGAGCTTCCTCGGTAAAACGGTAAATGCACACACGGCAAGCCCAGCAGCGTCCAGACTCTGCCAAACACCGGGTCACCCGTCTGAGTCAAGGTAGCCGGCGCTTCGCCCACTGCACTCGGTGCCAGTACGACTTCATATTCGCCGAACGCAGTAGACACGGCAGCTCGCGCTGAATACGCCAACTGTAAATTTGCGCGATGCTGATCGTGGCTAATCTGCTGCCCTAGTTCCAGTAACTCGCGCAAGCCCGTGCTGAGTTCAATCGCATGCTCCAAGCGCTCGTAGGCTAACGAACGTACCAAATCAAAACCCATGATTTCTTTTTGTGCTTGCAGCAGCCCGGCAAAGCTCTCTGGCAGAGTCATTTCACGTACACGATGTCCTGCTTTGGCTAACATTAACGCTGCATGTTCCATGGCGTGCTGTGTGTCTTGATCTGCATAGGGCCATTCATGGGTGTGACACAAGGCTATGCGCGGTGAGAGCGACGTCTCTAGCTGAAGCAAACTCCGGTCGCCCGTTGCGGCTGCAGCAAACAGCGCTACATCGTCGACTGAGCGTGCTAAAAATCCCACGGTATCGAGCGAGTCTGACAAGGGTTTAACACCTGAGCGATTGACCAAACCAAAACTGGGTTTGTATCCAACGATGCCGCAAAATGCCGCCGGACGTATAACCGACGCCGCGGTTTGTGAAGCAAATGCCAAAGGCACCATGTGATCAGCAACGGCAGCTGCCGAACCACTTGAAGAGCCACCCGGTGTATGCGTTAGTCGGTGCGGATTACGCGTTTTACCGGGTGTGAATGTGGCGAATTCAGTGGTGACTGTTTTACCCATCATGACCGCGCCCTGCGCGCGACACAATGCAACGATAGAGGCGTCTGCTACGGGTTGAAGTGAACGATAAATGCTCGAACCATACGTGGTGGGCATATCCGCCGTATCAAATAAATCTTTTACGCCCACAGGTAAACCATGCAGCAAACCAGTTACTGGTCCGCGGTCGAGTTCTTGCGCTCTTTTTAAAGCCGAGTCAGGTGCCAGATGCGCCCAAGCTTGGACGTCTGCCTCACGTTCATTAATCCAATCAAGACAAGCGCGCACTAGTTGCTCAGACGTGATTTCACGCGTGGCTAATTTTTTGGCAAGAGTGTTTGCATCGAGTTTATTTAGTGGTGCGGGCATGATTAATCTTTCTATACGTGCTCATCGTGGTTCGCTGCCAGTATAGAGAGATTAATGCCAGCAATGAAGACTTGCCGGTTTGAGAATCAAAATCAGAAAACTAAGCTCAGCTTTAAAATGGAAATTGAGTACGCTTAGCCGTAAAACATAAGTGTCTTCCAGCCTCGATACGCAGAGTGCGGTATGTTCATGTGAGTTAAACCCCATTGAACAAACGCGTCGTCAATAGCTTTATTTACAGATTAATGGCTTTGTAAGGGTTTTGTAAGATAAAAAGTTGTTCGTACTCGATACGATTAACTTATCATTTAGTCTGTAAACAAAAATCCTGCTTTTTTCAAATAATTACTTAAAAAATTTACCAATATGCATCATGCCGTAGAAAATCTTCCCGGTTGGCGAGGAAGCATAGAGCGCTTTATGGCGCGAAGTTTTACTCAGAATTTGCTGATTATTTTGATCGTTGTGAATGCCATCATTCTTGGCTTGGAGACTAATAAAGAAATAATCGACGCCATTGGCCCCGAGTTATTGATCTTAGATCATTTCATCCTCTGGATTTTTATCGCTGAGCTAACATTACTGATCGCAGCCCGGCGGCTGCAGTTCTTTAAAGATCCTTGGTGCATATTTGATTTTTTAGTAGTGGTGATCGCATTTGTACCCGCCACTGGTAGCTTGTCAGTATTAAGAGCCTTGCGAGTACTACGTGTTTTACGGCTAATAAACAAGGTTGAGAGTATGCGAACGGTAGTGAGCGCTTTGCTGAGCTCCCTGCCCGGATTGGGGTCAGTATTTAGTTTGATACTGATTATTTTTTATGTATCCGCAGTCATCGCCACCAATATGTTTGGCCCCGATTTTCCAGAGCGCTTTGGATCATTGTCGACTAGCTTATACACACTGTTTCAAGTCATGACCCTGGAAGGCTGGTCCGAAGAGATCGCCCGACCGGTCATGGTTATATTCCCTTCTGCCTGGATATTCTTTGTCTTATTTATACTCACAGCCACATTCATAGTCGTTAATCTGTTCGTTGCGGTGATTGTAGATTCGATTAATTCCATCAGATCGGCTGCGAATGCTGGCGCAGGAGTGGCATTGGAAGAAGAAATTCGTAACTTGCGATCTGAAGTTTCAGAGCTCAAGTCCATGATTAATGACATACACAAAAATACTCGCTCTTAACTCAACTGAGCGTCACCAGCTAAACTATTATGAAAGAACACAGCGCTATTGCTGGGTTCGTGTTTTAGACTGCCGTAATTATGCTACCTGGGCCTGATGCCATGACGCCTCATAGTAATCACGCTTAGTACGCGCCTGTTCTGCTGATAATGGCGCTACAGTTTCTGACAATAGAGTACTGGCCTGATGGCCATCAACAATCAAACCCCAGCAATTCAAATCATCCACAAAGAACATAGTTTCTGCGGCAGCGGGCGCTATTTTTATATCAATCAGAGTATTAGCCTTAGATTTTATTTTTTCTAATTCTGCTTTTGCTTCAGATGATATTTCTTTGACCAGCAATCGCAATTGAACTAACTCTTGAAGATTGTTGATGTAAAAATGTAGCTTGGCCAAATCACATGTTCCATCAACGACGAATAGGCGATCATTAGCCATAGAAAGTAAGGTTTTTAAATCATTTTCAGGGCTGGATTTTTTTGCAAACTCTGAACTTTCTAAGACCTCGATTTCTGCCTGTACTTCTGAGCAGGCATGATAAGCAACATTAAAAATACACTCTATATTTTTTTTACGTTCCGCCTCAACCGGCATGAACTCTATCGCACTAGCGATAGCTATCGCAGGGAAAGGCTTCCATTGATAAATCACCGAATAAATAGAATTCATCCAGTGTAAATGCTCCTCAGAATCGGCTGTATATACCGTAAAATCAGGGGCAGCTTCTAAAAGGGCTTTCAGTTGGAAAAGGAGAATTTTTTTGTTCATATTATTTACTCACTTTTTTACAAAGATAATCAAGAATGTTTGTATTTTACACACCTCCAGCGCAGCTACTAACCTTCTAACTAAAACCTACTATTTTATACAATCTCTTCCCACCAAATCTGCTGGAAAGCTATCTTTACTCTTACCTGTCTTCTACCATCGTGTTCCTAGAGCTTCAAGGTGAGCGAGCAGCTAATCTTTTAAGCGATCACAATGTGCGATAGATGTCTTCAGCCTGAAATACATTTTTCTCAGAGTATAATTTCGAGATCAGTAATAAAATTATTTGGGCCAATATTTTGCTGTGTATTGGTAACCTTTATTCGTCATACAGGCCCATATTTCTTTTGATTTTTTAGAAAATTCATCATTAATTACTTGTTGAGTTGACTTTGGTGGAATTCTAGTCGAGTACGTACCATTCGGATTTCCACCGCAGTCTATCCAATCCGCCTTCCAACTATCCTTCGTCATACCCGGCTTCTCCCAATACTCACCTAAGCCTTTGGGGTGCCTCAGTCGTTCGTATGTTTCCTCTCCCAAGCACCACGACGATAAACATGAAAAACAACCACTTAGTAAAAAGCACTGGGCAATCATAAGCATGCAACAAAGTTGTTTCATTTTTCTTACTTAGTTTGATATCTACTTCAACAGTTTATTTCGGCCAAAATTTCGTCGTGTAGTGATAGCCTTTTCCAGTCATACAGATCCATATTTCCTTTGATTTTTTTGAGAATTCCTCGCTTATTCGCCCGTGAGTAGACCCTTGAGGTGTATCGGTTGAATAATCTCCATTAGGTCGACCACCACACTCAACCCAGTCCACCCGCCAACTATCCTTCGTCATGCCCGGTTTCTCCCAATATTCGCCCAAGCCTTTGGGATGCACTAGCCGCTCGTAAGCATCCCGGTCGCAATAGGCTACAGGCGTCTGCGGTCCACAAATATGGCCATTCCCTATCGTGCAACTCGCTAACAAAACCGACCATATTGCAAACGAACTGTTAAATCCATATTGCATCTGATTTCACTTAATCAAAATAAGTACTAGTAATTTTTAAGTAAATGCAAAAGGTTATTACTAGCAAACAGGCTGCTACCTCCCGTTAAAGTAATACCTTTTAATAATTTATTTAAACGACCAATACTTCCCAGTGAACTGATAGCCTTTTTTAGTCATGCACGACCATAAATAACTTTGCTTCTTTTTATATGCGTTTTGAAATGCTTCTCCCAATACTCACCCAAGCCTCTGGGATGCACTAGCCGCTCGTAAGCATCTCGGTCGCAATAGGCTAGAGGCGTCTGGGGTCCACAAATATGGCCATTACCTATCGTGCATCCTGCTAATAAACTTAAACCGATTACAGATATAATGCTAGATACTAATTTCATTTATATTCTTTCAATAAAATTGAAATCGCATTCCACGCCTCTGGTGTTAGAATCTCGGCCATAGCAAATGGTGAAGAAACTAAAATTGCTCCAGAGGCGCTCCAGGTGTCCTGGGCTTTCTTAACCAAATAATTTCTATGGCGTGTTGCATTCCCCTGATCGTCATACAAGCCACTTAACTTACCACCCACCATATCGTGCGTTCCAGCGAATGCTTCAACCAACTGATCTTGCCAGCTACCGGCTTGGTAGGGCACGCCAAACAAAGTACCTTTTGCACCTTGAACACCGCCAGTTAATCCCGCCATTTTTTTCCCATCGGGTGTACTTAAAAATTCTTCCAAAGAACTTACATGTGCAGCATCCAGTTTAAATTCTATTAAACCCTCTGGATTAATAAATAGGCTTTTATCAGGATTTGTTTTACACCGCTCGTTATCATTACCGCACAATAAATCCAGATCGATACGCGTGCCGCCTATCTTTTTTCCATCACCCCTTACACCCGCACTGCTACC
>JAJTGE010000012.1:22308-51732 GCA_021298555.1 Oxalobacteraceae bacterium | reverse complement strand
GCTCACGCTGGAAACAAACGTAAAGCTAGAGAATTCGCTGTGGCCTTCCCACTTCAGGCGAAAGACACCAAAGTCATGGAAAAAATATTTGGCTTCTGTCGTCGGTGGCGTAACGCCATAATGAATGCACAAGTCGGTTAGTAGCTGCGTCTGTACGCCGATAGTGTGATTTTTTTCTGCTTCATTGCGACCGTAAACGGCCAGATGCGTAATGCGCTCAGGGGCCTCTAGCCGTATCGGTGGGCGAGAATGAATTTCCGCTGCGAGCAAAGCTCGTAGAGGATGGTTCAGTGATGGGAAAACAATAGCCATGTCATCCTGCCGCTATTAATTTAAAGAACGTATGATTCTACGTCAGACTGGCGCGGGGTATTCGACAGCAATAATTTCTAGCTGGTCTGGCCCTGAAGGGGTCATGAGCGTAACAACATCGCCTTCTTTGGATTTAGTTAATGCACGTGCAACGGGTGAGACCCAACTGATTTTTCCATGCAGTGGATCGATCTCATCGATACCCACGATTCTTACGGTTTGCTCCATACCCTGTTGATTGAGGTACGTAATGGTGGCGCCAAAAAAAACTTGATCACTGCCATGATGAATAGTGGGGTCAACGACCTGCGCCAGATCGAGTCGTTTAGTTAAAAAACGTATTCTGCGATCTATCTCACGCAGGCGGCGTTTGCCATAAATATAGTCGCCATTTTCAGAGCGATCGCCATTCGATGCAGCCCAATGAACTATCTTCACTACCTCGGGCCGCTCAACATCAATCAAACTAAACAGCTCTTCGCGTATGCGTTGATATCCTTCTGGGGTGATGTAATTTTTAGCGCCGGGTGGTATCGGCGGCAGCCCCGATGCTTGATCGTCATCCTCATCATCCGAGGATTCTTTAACAAAGGCTTTGTTCATGCGCTACGCTCTTTGGGCGCGCGTGCAGCTGTGCCTGATTGCACCAGAAAGCTACCATTGCCGTGACCCAGCAGATTAGCCAACCACGGCAATGCCTGTTCTAGTTTTGCTTTCAGTGTCCAGGGCGGATTAATAACAAACATGCCACTGCTATGCAGGCCCTGACCCTCGGCATAACCACCAATAGACAAGACCACATGTAACCAATCCGATGCTGCGCAGCGTTTTAAACGTTCTGGCAATTGCTGGGCTTCTAACCGCGCCAGTGCCGGATACCACACTGCGTAGGTGCCGGTAGCAAAACGTTTTTGGGCTTCATCGACCGCGACGCGAACCTTGCGGTAATCGTCTTTATCTTCATATGAGGGATCAATCAATACCAATGCTCTGCGCGAAGGTGGCGGCAACAGGGCTTTAAGGCCAGCGTACCCATCGGCACGCTGTATCATCACGCGCTTGCCGCGTGCGGGTAACTCCACACCGTTGGCTACCTTGTGCGAGATGAGTTTACGGAAATTTTCTTGTAGCTGACGCACATCTGTCGGGTGCATCTCAAAAAGGCGCAAACGATCTTGCTCGCGCATGATGTGCTCAGCCAGAAAAGGCGATCCCGGATAGTGCCGCAGGCGACCAGAAGGGTTGAGTTCGCGTATCTGATCTAAGTAATCAGTGACAATCTCGGGCGTATCTTGACTCTCCCATAGCTGCCCGATACCTGAGTCGGCTTCGCCGCTTTTGGTGGCGTACTCACCATCGAGTAAATAAGTTCCGGCACCGGCATGGGTGTCGATCACCATGTACGGGGTATCTTTCTGGTTCAGGTGCTGTAAAAGCTGAATCAAAACCATGTGTTTGAGCACATCGGCGTGATTCCCTGCATGAAATGCGTGTCGGTAGCTGAACATGGTGTAGCCGTAGCGGCAAGTGAATAGACACGAATTCTAACAAGCCCAATGAAAAAGCCGCGCCCTTGTGAGGCGCGGCCCTTCTTTTTTTATTAGACAGTCTCTTCTGCCCCCATTTATTCGGTGAGACGCTTACGCGTCCACTGCACAGCAAATTATGCGACTTTCTTGTCGAAGAATTGCTCGTCTTCGGTTGAACCATGCAAAGCCGTCGTGGACGACTGACCTTGCTGAATTGCCTGGGTCACGGCATCAAAATAACCCGTACCCACTTCACGCTGATGCTTAACGGCGGTAAAGCCCTTCTCAGCCGCAGCAAATTCAGATTCCTGCAATTCGACGAAGGCAGTCATTTGATTGCGAGCGTAGCCATACGCCAAATTGAACATAGAGTAATTCAGTGCGTGGAAACCAGCCAAGGTGATGAACTGGAATTTATACCCCATAGCGCCGAGTTCTTTTTGGAACTTGGCAATCGTGGCGTCGTCCAGATTTTTCTTCCAGTTAAACGAGGGTGAGCAGTTATACGACAGCATTTTGCCGGGGAACTTGGCGTGAATGGCTTCTGCAAATTTTTTCGCGAAGGCCAGATCAGGCTTACCTGTTTCACACCACACCAGATCAGCATAAGGCGCATAAGCTAAGCCACGAGCGATCGCTTGATCAGCACCTGCATGCGTCTTGTAAAAACCTTCTACAGTGCGCTCGCCAGTGCAGAAAGGCCTGTCGATAGGATCCACATCAGACGTCAACAGATCAGCTGCTTCAGCATCGGTACGCGCAACCAAGATGGTGGGTGTACCTGAGACATCTGCTGCTAAACGGGCTGCATTTAATTTCTCGACGGCTTCACGTGAAGGCACCAATACCTTGCCACCCATGTGACCGCATTTTTTCACTGAGGCCAACTGATCTTCAAAGTGAACGCCCGCAGCGCCGGCTTCAATCATGGACTTCATTAATTCGAACGCATTCAATACACCACCAAAACCTGCTTCCGCATCAGCGACGATAGGTGCAAAGAAATCAATATCGTTTTTACCTTCTGACCACTGAATTTGATCAGCGCGCTGGAACGTATTATTGATGCGCTTAACAACCATCGGTACGGAGTTAGCGGGATACAGCGACTGATCGGGATACATTTCACCGGCCAGATTCGCGTCGCCGGCAACTTGCCAGCCTGAGAGGTAAATAGCTTTCAAGCCTGCTTTGACTTGCTGCATCGCCTGATTACCAGTCAGTGCGCCCAAGGCATTGACAAACGGCTCGGTGTGCAGCAGATCCCATAGCTTTTCGGCACCACGTTTGGCCAGCGTATGCTCGATTTGTACGGAGCCACGCAGGTTGACCACTTCTTCAGCGGTGTAATTACGCTTAATGCCTTTCCAGCGTGGATTTTCAGCCCAATCTTTGTTTAGTGCCTGAATTTGCTGTTCGCGAGTGGCCATAGTGCTTTCTCCTGGAGTAAGTTACGCAAGGGGGTATAAAACAAAATCCGATAGAAGAATCTTAGGCGGTTTTTTGCGCGGCAACAAGGTCTTATATAAGACATATAAGATAAATTTAATTGTTTAAAATCAAAGAGTTAAATGTGTCGTTTTGCGATACGGAAAGTAATTTCTCTCAATGAAATAAAATAGTGCTGCCCTGCACCGGGTTTTGTTTCGCAATATGAAAATTTGTTTTCATATTACGAAAGAACCTCAGGGCCCACTAAGCAACCCAAAAGCACGCTTAATCGAGCTTCTCGCGAGACACCAAAACCCCATCAAGATCGGCATAAATCCAGTCGCCGGGATGCACAATCACGCCCGAGACAGTGACAGGGTGATCGAGAGTGCCCTCACCTTTGCGTCCACTGCGGCGTGGAATGGTGGCCAAAGCAAAAATACCGACATTGCAGGTCTCGAGTTCCAGCGTGTCGCGCACGGCGCCATAAACAATCACACCCGCCCAACCATTTTTTTCGGCCAGTGCGCCGAGGTTGCCGCCGACTAGCGCACTGCGCACACTGCCGCCACCATCGACGACCAGAACATGGTTCTCGCCTGGCATCTCTAGCGTTGAGCGCACCAACGCGTTGTCTTCGAAAACCTTCAGGGTTCTGGCAGGGCCAGAAAAATTCGCTGCCTTACCAAAGCTGCGAAATACCGGAGGGATAGCCTGCACACTGCCCTGGGCTAACTTCTCTTCGTTGGCATCGCATAAATCACATGTAGAAAAACTCATAGAAATCTCCATCGCGAATCAGGTGAGCATTGTAAATCCTGCTGGGGTGATGCTCACGAGTCGTAAGCTGCGCTTGGAAAAAGATGCAAAAAAAACGGCAGACCATGGTCTGCCGATTGGTTGATGACTCTCGCTGTTTACGTTGTTTGGTTAAACTGTCACCGCGGCTTTTCTAAAACCTAATTCAGATCCCGCGACATCGATTTCAATAATATCTTTGGGCCCAAAACGACCTTGCAGTATGGCTTTGGATAACGGATTTTCCAGCTCTTGTTGAATGGCGCGCTTTAGCGGCCTGGCGCCATACACTGGGTCATATCCTGCTTCAGCAAGTTTGCGTAATGCGGCATCTG
The DNA here is from genome assembly GCA_021298555.1 of Oxalobacteraceae bacterium. GTDB lineage: Bacteria > Pseudomonadota > Gammaproteobacteria > Burkholderiales > Burkholderiaceae_D > Pernthalerella. Next base: position 47,327 of record JAJTGE010000012.1, on the reverse strand, counting down.
AAATTGTCAGACCTATTTCCATTTTCGCGAGACGTTTTTCTAATATGCCCAACTGTATGCGCGCTATCGAGCCTATGTGTTTGTCATCCAGCGAATGGAAAACAATAATTTCATCAACCCGGTTAACAAACTCAGGCCTGAAATGACCCCTTACCTCGGCAAGGACTGACATTTTGACCAACGCAGGATCACTGTCTTCCATGGACTGTATTTTGTGCGATCCAAGATTGGAGGTCATCACAATAACTGTGTTTTTAAAGTCCACTGTGCGGCCCTGACCATCCGTCATACGGCCATCATCTAGCACCTGCAACAACACATTAAATACGTCCTGATGCGCTTTTTCTATCTCATCAAGAAGGATTACGCAGTAAGGCTTGCGACGTACGGCTTCTGTCAGATAGCCGCCTTCTTCATAGCCCACATACCCCGGCGGTGCGCCTATCAAACGCGCCACCGAATGCTTCTCCATAAATTCACTCATGTCGATACGAATTAACGCATCTTCGCTATCAAACAAAAAAGCAGCCAGTGCTTTGGTGAGCTCTGTCTTACCCACACCTGTAGGGCCAAGAAACATAAATGAACCGTACGGACGGTTGGGATCAGACAAGCCAGCGCGTGAACGTCGAATCGCATCAGAAACCGCCGTAATGGCTTCATCTTGACCGACTACCCGTTTGTGCAAATCGTCTTCCATGTGCAAAAGTTTGTCGCGCTCGCCTTGCATCATCTTAGAAACCGGTATGCCTGTTGCACGCGATACGACTTCTGCGATTTCTTCTGCGCCAACTTGCGTGCGCAATAAACGCGGTTTATCAGCGCTAGCTTCACCTTTGTCAGCTTGTTTAAGGCTGGCTTCCAATTCAGGCATGCGGCCATACTGTAGCTCGGACATTTTCTGCCAGTCGCCTTTGCGACGTGCATCTTCCATCTGCAATCGAACCTTCTCGATTTCTTCCTTGATAGATTGGCTGCCTTGCACTGCTGATTTCTCAGCCTTCCATATTTCTTCAAGATCAGCGTAATCACGTTCTAGCTTGGTGATTTCTTCCTCTAACAAGCCCAGACGCTTTTGCGAGGCTTCGTCTTTTTCTTTTCTTACCGCTTCACGTTCAATTTTCAACTGAATCACACGACGATCGAGCTTATCCATTACCTCGGGCTTGGAATCAATCTCGATTTTTATTTTGGCTGCTGCTTCATCAATTAAATCGATCGCTTTATCGGGTAAAAATCGATCAGTAATGTAGCGATGTGACAGCTCAGCTGCAGCCACAATCGCAGGATCGGTAATGTCCACGCCATGGTGCACTTCGTATTTTTCTTGCAGGCCACGCAAAATAGCAATGGTGGCTTCAACGCTAGGCTCATCAACAATAATTTTTTGAAAGCGTCGCTCGAGTGCGGCATCTTTCTCTATGTATTTACGGTATTCATCTAGCGTCGTCGCACCCACGCAATGCAACTCACCCCGCGCCAATGCAGGTTTGAGCATATTGCCGGCGTCCATGGCACCTTCGGCTTTGCCCGCGCCCACCATGGTGTGAATTTCATCGATGAATAAAATCGTTTGGCCTTCATCTTGCGAGAGTTCTTTGAGCACTGTTTTTAAACGCTCTTCGAATTCACCGCGGTATTTAGCCCCGGCTAGCAATGACGCCATATCAAGTGAGAGCACGCGTTTGTTTTTCAAACTATCAGGTACTTCACCATTGATAATGCGCTGCGCTAAACCTTCCACTATGGCGGTTTTACCTACACCGGGCTCACCTATCAACACGGGGTTATTTTTACTGCGTCGCTGCAGCACTTGTATCGCTCGGCGAATTTCATCATCGCGACCAATCACCGGATCTAGTTTGCCCTGACGCGCACGCTCAGTCAGATCCATGGTGTATTTTTTTAGCGCTTCACGCTGGCCTTCGGATTCTTGTGTATCGACATGGGCCCCGCCGCGTAGCGACTGTATGGCCGCTTCCATGGATTTGCGGGTGAGTCCGTTTTCACGCGATAAGCGCCCGGCATCGGATTTATCATCGGCTAAACCTATCAACACCATTTCGCTGGCGATAAATTGATCGCCATGCTTTTGAGCTTCTTTGTCAGCCAGATTCAGTAAAGCAGCTAGCTCACGGCCGACCTGGACTTCGCCGCCGGTGCCGCTGACCTTGGGTAAACGTTCATGCGCAGATTTCAAGCTGCTGGCTAGTCCAGGCACATTAACGCCACCACGCTGGAGCAACGATCGTGTAGCACCATCGTCCTGATTTAATAAGGCCATGAGCAAATGAACAGGATCGATATATTGATTGTCATTACCTACAGCAAGGCTCTGGGCGTCGGCCAGGGCTTGTTGCAACTTGGTGGTGAGTTTGTCCATACGCATGAAATGACTCCGCTAATTAATAACCTAAAGCTAGTTATTGGGATCGACGGAGAAAATTCAAGATGGATTGGGGGTATGGCCCACTAAAACACTACAAATAGCTCAGCCAGGGTAGCGAGCTGTTGGTTCAGCCAACCAGCCAGCGCCAGGTTGCCAGCCCGGCGATGCAACAGGCAACTGAGCCTAGCAGGTGGGTTCCGGTGTGCAGGAAAGCCCAACCGTAATCTCCGCGCTGTATCAGCAGCATGGATTCTGCGGAGAAGGTAGAAAAAGTGGTCAAACCACCGAGAAATCCGGTAACCACCAGCAAACGCCATTCGGGTGTAAGGCTGGGAAAATCCTGAAAAACGCCTACGGCTATGCCGATCAAATAACCGCCGCCCAAATTAGCTAGCAAGGTACCCAAAGGCAGGCTTTCAATGCGGGCATTAAGCCAAAGCGATAAGCCCCAACGCGACCAAGCGCCCAGTGCGGCGCCCATAGCAACAGCAACAAAACTTAGTGCGCTGTGGCCCATTTTTTCATGGCTTCGTCATCCGACACACGTGCATCGACCCAACGCGCACCAGAGGGTGTTTGTTCTTTCTTCCAAAAGGGGGCCAAGGTTTTGAGATAGTCCATGATGAACTCGCAAGCAAGGAAAGCTTCGCCGCGGTGTGCGGAAGTAACGGCGACCAAAACTATCTGCTCTAAAGGCTTGAGCGGCCCCACTCGATGAATAACCAGCGCATCGAATACATCCCAACGCGCTTTGGCCTGACTAACAATATCTTCCAGCGATTTTTCTGTCATGCCGGGGTAGTGCTCGAGTACCATCTCGGCGACATGCTCGCCTTCATTTAAATCACGCACGGTACCTATAAACGTCACTACCGCGCCGACCTTGGGTGCGCCAGCGCGCAGCTGGGCAATCTCGGTAGTCAGATCAAAATCCTGTGTTTGCACTCGAACTGGCATGATGCGTTCCGTTTCTTTTAACCACCCGTGACTGGCGGGAAAAAAGCCAGTTCACATCCATCAGTTAATACTGTCGAAGCCTCTGCCATTTCTTGATTACAGGCGATACGAACTGCCCTTCCCTGCGCTAAGGCCTCCGCCCATACTCCACCGCGCTGACAAAGCAGATCACGCACCTGACCAGCAGTTTTTAGCTCGGCAGGCACCATCAACGATTCATGTGCTGTGCCTACAGCTTCGCGCAGGCTGGCAAAAAATTTCAACTGTATTTGCATAATTAGTGAAGAAATTCAGTAAACGGAATGAAGTTTACGACATCACCCACCGCTATGGCCTGCCCTGGCGGATTGTCGACCAAACCATCGCCCCAGACCGTGGATGTCAGCACGCCCGAACTCTGGTTAGGAAACAACTCCAACCCACCCGCATCGTTAATACGCACCCGCAAATACTCATTTCGACGATCGGGTTTGGTCCAAACAAAATCCGCACGCATGGAATAGGCTCGGGGAGGTGCTGGCTTTGCGCCCTGAAGCGCATGAATAAATGGCCGGACAAACAACAGGAAGGTAACAAAGCTAGAAACGGGGTTGCCCGGCAATCCCACAAAAAACGTTTCGGACGCATCGTTGTCTCGCCGTACCTGACCAAACGCCAGCGGCTTGCCCGGCTTGATTGCGATTTGCCACAGATTCAAACGCCCTTCTGCTTCAACTGCTGGCTTGATGTGATCTTCTTCACCCACAGACACACCGCCTGAAGTCACAATCAAATCATGCCCGTGGGCTGCCTGACGCAGAGCGTTGCGCGTGGCTTCGAGGGTATCGGGCACATTGCCGAGATCTGTTATTTCACATCCTAATTGCTGCAATAACCCACGCAGCACAAAGCGATTGGAATTGTAGATAGCACCAGGTTTGAGTGCTTCACCTGGCATGGTTAATTCGTCGCCAGTAAAAAATACCGCAACACGTAATTTGCGAAAAACCGATACGTCAGCCAAACCCACCGACGCAGCGAGACCAATTTCTTGAGCGCGTAAGCGAGTACCTGTTTCGAGAATAATGCTTCCGGTACGTATGTCTTCGCCTGCGCGTCGCACCCACTCACCGGAGGCGGGTGTGTGATTAACCGTTACCTGACCCGTGGCCTCATCAAAACGGCATTGCTCTTGCATGACCACCGCGTCTGCACCCTCAGGAATCAATGCTCCCGTAAAAATACGCGCTGCCGTGCCCGCGGCAAGAGGCTGACCTACATGGCCAGCAGGTATACGTTGCGAAACACGCAGTACCGCCGCACCGCTTACGCAATCACTCGCCCTTACGGCATAGCCGTCCATTTGGGTATTGTCCATGCCGGGCACATCCAATGGCGACGTGAGGTGCTGAGCCAAAACTCGACCGGTTGCCTCGATGGTAGGAATGACTTCGGTAGCTGTGACAGGCTGCGCAGCACTCAGCAGTGAAGCCAGCGCCTCTTTGGTGCTTAGCATGGGCGGTTTTGTGGACATATTTTTATTCGTATTGATTTGAGTATGCTAACTGTGTGGCTATCTATTACAAACCCGTGTGGGCTGCGACATAGCGCTTGATCTCCGCTACATCAACTGCCATCACATCAAAGCGCTGCGGCAGTGACTCTATATTTTCAAAGCCCGCTGGACGATCAGCATCCCGCCCCAATACTTCGCGTATGGTTTCATTAAATTTTGCTGGGAGTGCTGTTTCAAGCACGATCATGGGCACATCTTTTTCTATGTGCTCACGCGCTACTTTAATGCCATCGGCAGTGTGTGTATCCACAATGAGCCGATAACGCGTCGCGGCATCACGTATAGTTTTTGTGCGATCTGCATGAGTTGATTTACCAGAGAAAAAACCGAAACGTCCTACGCTTGCGAATTCATTACCATCGCTACCGGGCTTGCCTGACAGATCAAATCCACCTTCACGCTCAACTTTGTGAAATAGCTGTCGAACGCGATCGGTATCACCGTCTAATAAATCATAAATAAACCGCTCGAAATTCGAAGCCTTGCTTATGTCCATGCTTGGGCTGCTGGTATGCAAAGTCTCAGACGATTTACGCACTCGATAGCTGCCGGTTTGAAAAAACTCATGCAGCACGTCGTTTTCGTTGGTGGCAACAACTAATTTTTTTATGGGTAAGCCCATCATACGTGCGATATGGCCCGCACAAATATTGCCGAAATTTCCAGAGGGAACAGTAAACGATACGTGCTGATTGCTAGACTCTGTCGCGGAAAGATAACCCCGGAAATAATAAATAACTTGCGCTACAACCCGCGCCCAATTAATCGAATTGACCGTACCTATTTTTTGGTGAGTCTTGAATTCAAGGTCATTAGAAACCGCTTTGACCATATCCTGGCAATCGTCAAACACGCCATCAACAGCTATGTTGAAAATATTAGGATCCTGAAGGCTAAACATCTGGGCAGTTTGAAAAGCACTCATCTTGTGGCGGGGTGAGAGCATAAATACCTTAATGCCTTGCTTGCCACGCATGGCATATTCAGCAGCGCTGCCGGTATCGCCCGAGGTAGCACCCAAAATATTGAGTTCTGAACCTTGCTTTTTGAGGGTGTATTCAAATAAATTACCCAGCAACTGCATGGCCATATCCTTGAAAGCCAAGGTGGGACCATTCGACAAGCTCTGTAAAACAAGCTGGCGGCCGTCGTCTTGTTCTAGGATACGCAGCGGTGTTATGCGAGTCGCATCCTCTCCCGGACGGCAATTACGATAAACCTCTGCCGTATAGGTGCGGTTAACGAGGTTTTTGAGATCCTCATCGGGTATATCCGTGGCAAATTTATCCAACACCTGAAAAGCTAAATCGGCATAGCTGAGGGAACGCCAGGCGTCCAATTCAGCACGGGTGACTTGCGGGTATGTAGAAGGCAGGTACAAGCCACCATCGGGCGCAAGCCCACCCAAAAGGATTTCAGAAAAAGACGGTCTGGCCGCATGGCCACGGGTAGATAAGTAATGCATGTCCAGGGAGTTTCAGCAGTGAAATAAACGCCATTATAAGAGGCGCTTGGTGATTCGCGCACGGAACACTCGCTGACTCCAACCAGAATCTGAAAAATAGGTTCAGAAAAGCGCCTGGCAGCCAAAAAGCTTGTTGCTGGACCAGTTTACCTAGCTGTATGCAGAAATCATCTAAAAGATGCGAGTAGAGGTTGATTCCACAAAAATAAGCAGCTCTCCAAATCTGACTTATCAGCAATGAACACATTCAGTCCAGACGCGATTGCGGTCAGCGACGGTGACATTTCCCTCTAAGAAATTGACACATGAGTTTTACGAATGCCAATTGACCAATTTGGCATTTCAATTTTTATGGTACCCAACTCGCATTAATCTGCGTTTGTCAATCCCACGAATTAGGTAGTTTCTACAATTTTTTGATTTAAGTTCGTATTTTTCTTGCTCAAAGGAAAGTCGACATTAGCTCATCAAAAAATACATGGTTCTGGGTTCTTTAAAGGCAATAGTCCGCGATAGGAGCAGTTCCATGAGCGCGAGTCCCGAAGTGAGTATCGAAGCCTACCTAGAAGAGCCTATCAGCAGCGAAAGTCTTGATGACATTCTTGATAAAGATTTCGATGATCTATTTCATAATCTCCCCGAGGAAGATTTACATGAAAATGAACTCGAGTTTAGTTTAGAAACCGACATCAAAAAAACCAAATACCCTTCTTTATTGAATGATGAAAATAGCACACCTCATTCTGAAAGAGATCAAGAAACTCTATTTAGAGAGTTAGTGCAAGAGAACCAAAAGCGTCTCTATCGCTTTGTTATTCGGTACATTGATCAACCAGATGACGCAGCCGATATTACACAGCAAGCCTTTGTAGAAGCCGCTCGTACCATAGATTGTTTTCGGGGTGAATCCAAACTCTCGACATGGTTATATGGTATTGCCATGAACATGGTTAGAAATTACCTCAGCCGTTCTCCACACCGCATATACCGATTCGAATCGGATGACATACTTGGCGGACTCGCTTGTACAGAACCTGACCCCAGCGATTCATTCGAACAACGCGAAATGCTGGCATTGGTAGAGGGTGCATTTTCAGGTTTACCCAGCGAAATGCGTGAAGTTCTTAGTTTGGTCGCAATTGATGAAATTTCGTACCAAGATGCTGCAGAAATTTTAGCAATCCCACTTGGAACCGTACGTAGCCGTGTATCTCGTGCCCGTGCAGTTTTAAGAACCCACTTTTTACAAGCTGGTGTTTCTATCAAATTTTGAAAATCTACACTGAGGTATAAAAAGCTAAAAACAAAATATAAATAGGATACTGCACCATCACAAATACCAAACTATTTTTCAGCTCTACTTTAACCTATGGAGCACCACTGCACTAGAGCGTTATGAAAATTCATGATTAACCGATATCGCATTGATTAAATTTTCATTAAACAGACCGTTGCACTATTAACGGCAATGTAGATTCTGCACTAATGCGAACTTGTTTTTCACCGCGCTGACGTTGTGTACCAACGTCTTCTTCCAGACGAGCGCTTTTAAGTTCCTTATCCCGATTTGTAATAACACCAGCCGCTGTAAAGCGACGTATCCTATCCTCCTTTATTACCTTGTCTGACTCTATCGCTTTTACTGGCTGTCCATTACTTTCACGTAGCAATGAAGAATTAATAGCCGCCGATTGAGTTATCTGATTATCTAATCTGCTATCAACTGCCGCTATATATGCCACATCAGAACCGGCTAATTGCTTACGCAATGCTCTGCATTCTTCTTCAAATTGGGTAAGGATGAGCTCGTCAGTAATAACACCTTCAGCATATCCCTCTAAAAAATCAACTGAAGTAGTAATACGTGCTTTTTCTTCTTGATATGCTACGAGTTCATTTTCTGATAAATTTTTCTTTAAGTATTGCTCGTTAGTAGCCAAAATTTCTTGCTGAAGTTTATGTAGGTGTAAAGTCAGTTTAGGCAGTGCAGAATTAGATAAATTTTTCTTTTGCATGGAATCTGATTCAACTGAATCTGACCGATCTTGAGGCAATTGATGTGTTTTCTTATCGTGTATAGCATCATTACTCGGCTCGTTTAAACGAGCATCATGAACAATAGAATCATCTTTGGGCTGGTTGGGACTGGAAATATCATTATCTGTTTCATCAGGTTGAATAGGAAATTCATTATCGTGAAATTTATTTTCATGATTGAATTTATCTGGACTGTTTACAGGATTTAGTCTCGCTGGCGTAGGCAATCCCTGATAATGAGATATGTCAGGCCGCATGCTGTTAGGCTGTTTTTTGGAGTGTGTTTCTTTAGCTGAAGAATATTTTTTTCCCAATACTTCATCAAGTAGACTCTTAGAATCTGCTTGATTATGCAATTGCACTTTGGCAGTTATACTTTGTTGTTTACGCCTCATTTCTCTTCGACGCTGTGCATCATCGGCAGTGTCATCGGATTTGTAAGTCTCAGTGAGACGAAGACTGGAATGATTAAAATAAGGTGAACTCATGATGACTCTTCTACTGAGTTCGCCACTGCATGCTCTGGATCAAAATTTTCTAATGCAGGAAATTTCAATGATAATTTTTCACGTTCGTAATAATCAACGAGTTCTTTACTGCCTTTTTTCTCATCGAACGATGATATATTAGAAAGCAAGAAAAATACGCGATCATTGTCAGGAGCTAATGCGCGTATGGGTAATTCTCTGAATCCCATTTTTTTCAGTGATCGTATCGAGCGCTGATTATCCAAAAATGCAGAAGTGAGCATGATGGGTACGCCCATTTTTTCTGCGTAGCTACACGTTAATAGGCCTGCCATAGTGGCTAAGCCACGACCTTGGAAATCTACTCCCGACCAAAAACAAAAAAAAGCAGCATGCTCGGATACTGCCAAATTAATAAAGCCAGCAAATCCTTCATCAGGCAGCATGATGGCGAAATTCACTTTGCCTTTTTCATGGTCTTGCTCATCTATCCATCGTCGTGTTTCTTCTACTGATTTAAGAGCCGGTAAACCAGTCATAATCGCAATTTGCGGATCACGATACTGATAAAAAAATGCCTCGGCATGCGTTTTATCCAGCGGCTCTAAGATGAAATTAGCGTCATGATCTTTTAATACACATTTCCATTTTTCGTCACGAAGTGAAATTCGTTCAAGTATACGTTTATGAACTTCAATAACAAGTGGATTAGTACCATCAATTTGTAGTGCTAAATTAGCTAACTCTAAGCCAAGGTCTGCATTGCCTGTACGATTTTCACACCAGGCAAGATTAGCTAAATCGGATGCTGATTCCCCAAACGATTCCATGCCACGCTTAAGTATTGTTTTTGCCAACCCCCATGCACCGCATTGCATGGCAGCCGGAGCTAAACGATGATGCAGTTTTTCAGCTGACGCATAAGGCAAATAATTCATCCACACCCGGTACAAGGCCTCTCTCCAACTCGCTTTATCAAGGCTGCCGTCTTGACTAGCCTTAGACAACGCGGCTGTCAGCGCTTTATCGCCTGTGAGAAAAACGTCGGGATCAAATTCAGACAAACGTAACAGTGACAATCGAACGCTCAATACATGGGCTGATCCTAGAGCCCGTGTGGCTTCAATTAACGAAGGTATGTGTTCAATAGGGTAAGCTGCAGATAGTGCTGAGATCCTTTTTAAACGAATCTCACTTTCAGTATGTCTGCCATGAGCAATTTGTAGAACTTCATTTAGCTGAGCTTGACTTTCTTCTACGCTGCAGCCTAATTCTTTGAGCCTATGGCCTGTCAGATGAAAATTAACTGGCAGAGTTTTGTGAGTTTTGAATTCATCAAATAGCCGTGAAAATAAACCCAAACGCAGACTTTGTTCAGTGGCATAACCTTTAGCAAAATTAAGTAGCAGATAACCAAAACTTGCTACTGAATTTATTGCATCGATAGCGCGAAGTGCACCCTCAGGAAATGGAATCGGTGAACTATTAAATTTTTTTAGGTAATGATTTAAAACTGTTTGGAATTCATTCGTGACATAGGGAGAATCAAAAATTTTCCAACGAGGTAAACTTTCTTTTAGCTGATTTTCCGTAGGTTTTTCATCATTTGATGCTATGACATAATCTAATTCCATCAGCTTGCCGTAATGAACAGCCAGTAATCGCTGCTCTAAATAGGAGTAACGATCGTGACCAATAACAATCACAGGATTCGATGCAACCCAAGGTAAGCTATCCCCGCCTGTCAATATGCTGGGGTGATCATCGTTTAAAGACCAAATCATGTGCTTTAGCATGCCTTGATCGGTCAGGGCAGATAACTCAGGCATGGTATTAAGCGGGGTAAACCAGCTAGATTCCGGTGCAACAGAATAGTAATTCCACTGAAATTCAATACCAATCTGACGCTGTAGCGCTTGTATCAACAACCAACAACTTTTTCCATTACCTGGGGCAAGATCGAGAATGTCTAACGCAGCAGCTGATGAAATCTCACTCCGGATCTGACAATCGTGCCAATAATCGTAAATTATCCGTGCAAATAATTTGGCTGTGCATGGAGTGAATCCCCATGGATCAGGGATAGAGTTGCTAGGCCAGATCTGGCAATGGATATCCGACCAGCCTGGAGGGGTGCATTCAGAGCTGTAGTCTGTCAACTCTGGTGGCATTGATGACTTAGGAATAGTGGACATAAGCGTCATAAATCATATGTAATCCTAACCACCCTGTGAAGCATGAGGTATGGGTTCTGCCACAATTTTTGGCGTAATTAAAAATAAGCGCTCTGTTTTTTTAAGTGTAGATGATTTTTTCTTAAAAAAAGCACCAAAAAATGGAATACTGCCTAGCAGCGGAACGGCATCTGTTTGTTTGGTATCCGATTCGGAATTGAAACCACCAATTAACAGACTCTCACGCACACCCATCACAGCCTGCGTACCTATTACGCTGCGCCGTATTGTTGGTAAATTTTGAAATTTACGTTCGTCTTGTATAGAACCATCTTCAATATCAACCACAAGGTGTACTGCTGACGTACCACCTGATTCTATGATGTGTGGAGTTACCTTAAGAGTAGTTCCTACCGATATAGGAACCACACTGGCTACACGCTCGCCAACCGCCTGAACATAAAACGTGTCAGATAAATCTATGAGTGCGCCCAGATTATCAACGGTTAGCACCGACGGGCGCGAAACTATCTTAGCGTCACCGTTACCCTCAAGAGCACGGATACGGGTCATTAGAAAATTTCCTGCATTAGGTATGACCGTAGTCGGATTAACATTTTGACCGAGTACAGCGGTCGCTGTAAAAGCATCTGGGAGTACCGAGGGCCTACCAAATCCTCCCGCTACGTTACCAACACGTGCTCCCCAATCTATACCTAACTCAGATACGCGAGATGAATTAACGTCAACGATGATGGCCTCGATTTCGACTAACCGACTTGGTACATCCAGCAGAGCAATCAGCTCTTCAAAAACCTGTAGCCGTTGAGTTGTATCCCTGATCACAATGGCATTTAGCCGAGGATCGGCCTGTATCACGGTTCTAAGGCGCAATTCAGTTTGAGGTGATTGAGTAGGAGGAGTATCTGCATTCCCAGACTCATTCCCGCGCGTAGTCTCTGCAGCTTTACCGTCCGAAACAGTAGAAACAGCTTTTAGTGGCGCTGCCAAAGCTGAAATTTGACTGGTTAATGCGCCTGTCCCACCCGAACCCTGAGAGCGTGATGCATCTGGGTTAGTAAGGTTTCTCAGTATTGTTGCAACTCCAGGCGTTGTAATTTGCTGATCTCGGTAAGAAATCGTGCGATCACTTACCTGCGCATGTCGTAGGCGGAAAACACGTATTTGCTGCTCTGGCTGCGGTAAAGGCATGGTAGCTACTGCCCAGGCCACAAGATCAACATAGGCTGGCGGCCCAGACACCATGGCAACCCCCCGGTCGGGCACCTCTCCCCAACCAAATTTAGTTTCTACAATACCTAAGTCAGTCAACGCCTTACGAAAATTAGCAAGGGAGATTCCATTGGCGGCAATAGAACGCGTTGCATTTTCAAAGTTACGGCTAATGTAGAGGGTTCCACCAAAGTAAAACCACTGCAACCCGTATGTTGATGACAGCTGGTTAAGAAATTCCGTCGGACTAGTGGTCGTTAACTTGCCATTAACCACATCGCGCCGAGCGCTTACTGCGGAGGACAACTGCAACTCCAATCCAAAGGTACGGGCAAATGATGACAACACCTTAGAAAGATCTTGATTATCTGCAATATAAGTAAACGTCACGTCTTGCCAAGGAACAGGAGCCGCCAACGAAATCTGGCCCAGGGTGACCATCATGAGCATACATAGGGAACCAATAAATCGCTGTAATCGACCGTACATGGGACCCCCTAATTTATAAAATATGAAAAATTCGTCGCCAATCCGCTAGCGACTTAATAAAATTATTTAAGGATGATTCAAATTCATCAACGCTTGCATCAGCAGGAATACGCTGATGCAGCAAGATAATTTGCCCATTCTTTGATAATACGGGCACATCTGCGTGGGTCATCATTCGTACAGCAGAAGCCATTAATGTGGTTCTAATACGATCTTCAGCATCGGCTGGATTAACTGGAACATCAGCCAGCTTACTTTCCAATACCAAATCACCATGCGGTGCCGGACGGCAATAAATCCTGTATCGACCATCAACCGAAAGAACAATCGCCCCATCCACACGATCCGGTGGCGCAGCCAATTGATGACGTTCAGAATAACCAGCTAAACCTGCATGTAAGCGATCTATAATCAACGAACACCCCCATTTGCCTGGCTATCTGATAATCGCCTTAGTGCTACAAGAAGCTCGGCAACAGGCTCAATCAAATCAGAAGGAACATACTGGTCAATTTTTGCGAATGACATCAGAGCCCGAGCCAGATTGATATTTTGCATTACTGGAATTCCATATTGCTTAGCCACATCGACCATGTGAAAAGCAACTCCATCTTGCCCTTTAGCCAGCACAACAGGCAAAGGAGTAACAGAGGGCTCGTAATACAAAGCAATCGCTAAATGCGTAGGATTTGTAACAACAACGGATGATTTTCTGGTTTTGAGAACCATCTCGCCCATGGCAATTTCCTTGGCAAGCCCTTTTCTGTGGCTCTTAACATGAGGGTCTCCTTCCAACTGCTTATATTCTTGCTTTATTTCATCCATAGACATCATCAGATTTTTTCTATGTTGGTAGCGTTGCCAAACTAAATCGGCCAGCGAAAGTGCACCAAAGCCTACAAAAGAATAAATCAGCAGAGTTTTAAGCATATCGGCCACCGCTACACCAGCAGCGGCTAATCCACTTGCAGGGATCAGCAATAAAGGTTGCAGTGAATCTTTAAGAACGAAAACAATAATGGCAGTAAGAAAGCAAACTTTTAAAATAGATTTAAAAAATTCGACAATGTTTTTCATCGAAAACATTTGCTTCAAATTACTTGCAGGATTCAACTTATCACCCTTAGGAATAAGCGCCTTAAAAGCAAGTAATGGACCGGTCTGTATCATTTCGCTAAAAATACCAATAACAATAACTAATAAAACAAATGGAATAAGTATTTTTACGAATATTAGTAAACACTGATCAATTGCTATACGAACCGCATCTTTAAAGTCCATGCCATACAGTTGGGATGGTAAAACTATCATTTCAATAAAGTTTTTAATTATTTGCTCAGAATCAGCCAGCATGTAACCAAGCAATGAACCCATTAATAAAGTCTGAGTAAAATCTTTACTTTTTGCGACTTGGCCCTCTTCGCGCGCTTTACGAATCTTGTGTTCAGTGGGCTGCTCTGTCTTTTCGCTGCTCATGATCAGTATCTATTTAAAAATAGCTTTCAGTGTAGAAATTACATGAATCGGAAGTGCAGACAGCTCAGCTCCGACGTAATTCATTAACGTAGCGGTGTAAATAGCAAATACAAACATTGCGATTCCACTTTTAATGGGCATAGCTAGAAAGAAAACCTGAAGCTGAGGTACAAATCGACTAACCAAGCCCAAAGCAACTTCTGCAAGAAACATAGCGAAAATAACAGGGGCACTAAATAAAACAGCAAGACGCATTAGACGATCCATTAAATCTAGAAGCACTATTGGCATTTGGTCAGTAAATGTAGGCATCAGGGTAAATACAGGCCACAATAAATAGCTCTCATAAATAATTTTAAGAATCATCAACATGCCGCCGCTTATCAGCAACAAAACAATACCGGCTTGAGTAAAAAGCTCACCTAGTGGAGAAGAATCATGGCCAGTCAGAGGATTAATAGTTGAAGCAATACTTGCGCCACGCTGGTTATCAACATACACACCAGTAATATCCAAAGCCCATAAAGGTAAAGAAACGATAAAACCTATTAGTAAACCTAAAATCATTTCTTTAAGTAAAATAAAAAAAATGGCAGTTGATGTGCGAGTTGTATTAATTACTTCTGGTTCTAGCAGAGGGATAACTAAAATAGCAAAGCTGAAGGCAACACCTACGCGCAACACACCAGGAAGCGCCTGACGGTTAAAAAGTGGTATTACAGAAAAAATAGATAACAATCTGGGCATGGCAAAGAAACTTGCAGTCAACCATGAAAAACCAAATTGAAGGAGTTCTTTTTCCATGCTATCGAACAATCATTGGAAAAGTATCAAATAGTGACAATGCGTAATTAAATATCTCCCCACCTATCCAACGCGATGTCAAATATAAAGTAGCTCCAACCGCTATCAATTTCACACCAAAAGATAATGTCTGTTCTTGAATTTGAGTTAATGCTTGTATCAAACTAAATAAAATACCGACAAGTGAAGCAACTATAATCGGAGGCAATGAAAGCCATAGAGTAAGCAGCATCGCTTGAATTACATGTGTGACTAAATCTGTAATTTGCATAAAGCTTAATGTATGTAGGTCTGCACAAGCCCATGGATCAACCTTGACCAACCATCTATCATCACAAATAAAAATAATTTCAAGGGTAATGAAATAGTTACTGGTGAAACCATCATCATCCCCATCGCCATCAAAATATTTGAAATAACTAAATCAATAACAATAAATGGCAAGAAAAGTAAAAAACCTATTTCGAAGGCCGCTGTTAGCTCAGAAACGACAAATGAAGGCATCAAAATCAACAAATCTTTATCAGTTGTGTCGTCCGAAATTTCTGGCGGCCAAAGTTTTTTGGCAGTAGCTAAAAAAAAGGCTCGTTGTTCTATTTTGCTGTTTAGAATTAAAAATTCTTTTAATGGCTCAACACCTTTTTTAGCAACGGACAATAAAGCTTTTACAGAGCTAGTTGGATCTTTTTCAGCAGATACGGCGTCTGCAATACGATGACCAACAGGAACCATTACATAAAGTGCTAACAGCATTGATAATGCATAAATGGCTATATTTGGAGGCGCTTGTTGTACACCTAGCGCATTACGTAATAACGAAAGTACTATGGCTATTTTTAAAAACGCCGTAGTTGTTACCAGAATTAATGGAATCAGAGAAAATAATCCCAGTGCAAACGACAGCGCAACTGGATCCATAATTTTCATGGGTATACCCTCACCAACTTTAAGCCGGTATACGTCATAGTTTGTTGTCTGAAAAACTTAAAACAGAAACTCCAGTTTGACCATCTATATCAACTAGTTCGCCCTCTCCAATTATTTTCCCGTTAGCACGTATAAAAACAGATTTTCGTAAATCTCTGCCTAAATCAAAGATATAACCTGGTGTTAATAATCGAAGTTCCGCTAAACTTAAGCAACGTTCTCCTAAATCAAAGCTAATCCGTATATCAATATCATCTATTTGATTTTCTGAAATCTGCGTTTCTGCTTCTTGCATGATTTTCTCCAAGCCACGTATTACACTTATTTTTCTACCATCAATATGAGCTTCAATTGCATTACGTTGTCCTATTTTTATATAAAAAATATTTTTTTCATAAATCAAGCATTCATCAAATAGAATTACGTCATAACGTTGAATTTCTTGAAAATTTTTGATTCCGATATCGGTCCAACCAATTACAAACTGTAGTGTTATAGGGATATCATTCCAAAGAGAAATATCGCTGGGTAATTTATCAATATTCCGCGTGGCATTGGCTAAAAATCCTAAACCTCTTTCATCGACCCACAGCTCGGCATCAGTTGAATACAAGTCGTTATTAAGAGCCAGCTGAAATCCATATGAATTCTGTTTTAAAAATTCACTATGATCTATACCTATGACGTTAAATCGTTTTCGCGTTGATTCTTCTAATAAATCTGCAACTTCAGAGAAAGCTGCCTCATAAACAAGCGAATGTAGATTTTCTGGCAGAGAGTTTGAAAAATCTAACTGAAGCATCTGCGATGCTATGGTGTCTATCCAAGACTTATCCAGTCTGATGATGAGTCTGGCACCTCCCCAATCAGCTATAAGTTGTAATCGCCCGCCACACACGTTATGTATTGGACGCATTGATAATCCCCAGTCTATTCCCAAACACGTGAATTCAACTGGGTAACGGCTAATTCCAAGCTCACGCCATTTACCTAGCGATTCTCGGTGAATTTTGCGAAGCTCAAGTGTTTGCATCAGTCGTTTTCTCTCTAGTCCAATCTGCTCTTTCAATTAAAGGGTTAGTATTATCTGTACTAATTAATTGAATACGAAGAGATCGATTTAGACGCCTGCCTACCTCGTTAGCCAAATTTTGTAATTGAGAACTTAGCCATTCACTATCAGACTTAGTTTTAAGATGTAATTCGAAATGAATTCGGCCATGTAATTCAAAAACAATTAGCTTCATTCCGTCAAATGATTTTCCTTGCAAATTTAAGCTTAGATGACCAGTTACGTGTTCGGAAATAGCCGTTAGTTCTTGACTTAATACCTCTAGTAGATTGATTTCTTTATTTTGTATGGGGTTGAAGCATATCGGCGCATGGTTATCATCAGAGTCGGTACTTACTGATTGACTTTTTTTACTCAAACTGCCCATCAATTCCTCAAGACGCTCTACATCAGATTGCACATAGCTTTCAGAAAAAGTGTTCTCTGCTTGTCCATATCCACCCACGGCCATATGTAAAGGCCCAAGATCTATTACTAAGGATGGCCGACGACTCATCACATTAATCCTCAACAAAAATCTAGCGCATCAGTACTATCTTCTGTTTCAGTTTGATGCTTATTACCTACTTCTTCCAATTCAAGATCTTCTTTTTGCAATAACTCTGCTAATTTTTCTGCATCGATTGTTTCTTTAATTTCAGTAAATTTTTCACGCATTTGCACTGCGCTTCTGTGAACTTTCTTTGCTACATCTAACTCGTCTGAAGCGTTATTTCGCTCCGTTTTAACATTTTCGAGCTCCTGCTCTAGCCGTAGGGTTTCTTCTCCCATTAAATCAATATCAAGGGTCACCGAATTTATATCTTTTAATAAAACTATTCTGGAACACAGATCATCGTAAAGTGCTTTTTCGCGCGATATACAATGTTCTTTGTGTTCTCGTAATACTTTTCTAGCATGTCCTAATGCTTCTTCAGCTTCAATAAGTTTTGCTTTTGCTTTGAGCATTGCCAATTCAGCTTTTTCCTCACGGAAAATTTTTATTCGAACTAAATCATTGATAACATCCATACAAAAGTTAAAAATTCTATTTAAATCAGTGGGATATCAAATAAATGAATTATTCTTCGTAACATTAATGCCACAGCACAACGATGTGTAATGAATTTTTTCGTAGGCTTCCAAAACAATAATGCAGCGATATGATGTAAAAGAACGGCAGTAGCGTTGATAAATACGTTGTTTTTTATTCACGAATTGGTAATAACTCACCTTAAAATTTCTTTTTCAGAATTACTGTCGTTACTTCTTAAAATGAATAAATTCAAATTAGTTTATTCAAGGAAAGAAAATTCTATTTTTTTAGCTGATTACATTCTTCATCATTGCTAGAGTTTTTTCAAAATCTACATAGTCATCAGTTTTTTGCTTAAGAAAATCTCGGATTTTTTCAATACGATCAATCGCCTGATCTGCAAGCGCATCCGATCCGCGCTTATATTCGCCAATCTTTACAAGGAGCTCAACCTCCTGATACTTAGCCATTAATTCGCGTAAACGACCTGCATACTGCTTGTGTTCCGGAGTAACCACCATATTCATTACCCTCGAGACTGATGCCAATACATCAATCGCTGGATAATGATTGGCGGAAGCAAGCTTGCGCGACAAAATAATATGGCCATCTAAAATAGACCGAGTTTCGTCTGCAATAGGCTCAGTCATGTCATCACCCTCTACCAGAACGGTATATAAAGCTGTAATGGAACCTTTATGACCCATGCCAACTCGCTCCATCAGACGGGGTAAGGTTGCAAATACACTAGGCGGGAAACCCCTGCGAGTAGGTGGCTCACCAGCGGCCAACCCAATTTCTCGCTGAGCACGCGCAAAGCGAGTAACAGAATCCATAAGAAATAACACCCGTTTTCCCTGATCTCTGAAAAATTCAGCAATAGCGGTAGCA
Source organism: Oxalobacteraceae bacterium (assembly GCA_021298555.1). Lineage (GTDB taxonomy): Bacteria > Pseudomonadota > Gammaproteobacteria > Burkholderiales > Burkholderiaceae_D > Pernthalerella. Next base: position 28,376 of record JAJTGE010000012.1, on the reverse strand, counting down.
ACATAGGCCGCCTTAGATCGCTCCATTGAGGATTTGTCAGAGGTCGCACAGACAATGACCGCACGGCGGCATCCTTCCTCTCGTAATTCGTGTTCGATGAATTCTCTAACCTCTCTTCCCCGCTCACCAATTAAGGCAACGACCGTGACATCGACGTCAGCTCCTTTAACCAACATAGCCATAAGAGTAGATTTACCGCCTCCAGCTGCGGCAAATACGCCCATACGTTGGCCTTCACCGCAAGTAAGTAAGCCATCCAATGCGCGTATACCGAGTGACAGCGGATCCTTGATAATCCGACGCTTTAGCGGATCAGGCGCGCCAGTCAGCACTGGATAAAACCGATTGGTAAGCAACGGGCCCTTGGTGGCTGAATCCAAAGGATCACCCATACCATCTAGCACACGACCTAAAAGAGAGTTTCCTACTGGGACCATATGCACATGACCAGTAGGTATGACTTCCGTATCGGAGGAAATCCCTTGCATGTCACCCATAGGCATTAAAAGCGCAGAACCCTGTGAAAATCCAACAATCTCTGCCTTCATAGGCCTGTCATTACCCGGGCTATGCAAATGACAGATTTCTCCAATTTTTACCGCCGGCATAACTGCTCGGATAATGGTGCCCGTTACCTGAACTACTCGGCCACGAATATGGACCACCTTCGCTTGTTCCAGTGCGTTTTGCAACATACTGGTTATGTGATCGAAATGGTGTAAGCGCATTCAAAGGAAGAATATTAAATATGTAAATAAAAAATTATAAATTTCTTGCCAGTTGACGAGTCAACGATGAAAGAATCTGTAAGACATTCGTTGATGCATCAAAAAAATACTGATACCTATCACTCAACATTTTTACAAAATTTGTCTGCTCTGCGCTACGTTGAGTGACGCGTACAACTTTATCTGTATATTGAGAAAGCCAATTAGCTTTTTGCAAGGCAGTAGGATTGGTAACAAACCTTTCGAGTAACACAGTTTTGTATGCAAGACCAGAAGGTGAATTTTCATATACCCAGGCATACTCACCCGAAGATAATTTTACGAGAGTATTTTTATCTGCAGTTACTAAGTCTCTGGTAGTTGTAATGACTTTTAATTTATCTAACGAATCTGCCGGATAAACATACTTGGCGGGTTGATCCGAAACTTTAAAACGAACTCCACTCATATCGCCAACAGTAATCTCCATCGTGACTTTAGCATCAGAAGGTAACGTAGCAGGATCAACTAATTCTGATGGTGTAGGTAAAATTTGTGTTTTATCTAATAAAAGTAAAGAACTAGCTGCTGCATTTTGTGATTGCAATGCCAGCTGTAAATTCTTAACTTCAGCATCAGAGGACGGTATCCAAAGGGGTTTTATATTTTCAGTTCTAACTTTATATGTAGAGCCTTCATAATTTACTGATAAAGCTGGATCGTAATTCCCAGGCGATATGTATTTACGATAAATGACTAAATCAGGAACAGTAACTGGAGTAATAACCGGAGGTGTAGCATTACTAGAAGTTACGGATTGATTCGGAAAATTTGAAGAAGAAACAAAAGAGACTGCACTACCGCCATCAGACGGTAATAATGAAGCAGTTACAAACTTGCTGGAATCAAAAAAAGCATCTGTAGTACTCAACATACCCGTTGCTTTAATAAGTTTACTAACAGTATCATTTGTAGAGTTAGGGTTATACAGAGAATTTAGGATTGAACTTAATACAGGTGCTGAAGTAATTCCCAAATCAACTGATTGAGTCCATGTATCAAATTTACTAGCCACTTCAGCACTACGATCTTGAATCGTATTTACTGCTTCTGCAATTTCTGCAACGACATTAGATTCTGTATTTAATTGCGCACCATATCGAGTACCAATTTCTGCCAGCTGCCCTACAGCAAGATTAAATAATACAATTTCATTTGGCTTAGAAATATCAGTTCCTTCAATAACCCACGGCTCAGAAATACACTTATCGATAACAATATTTCCACTCATATAGATGCCTTAAATCAAGTAAACAAATTAAATAAAAAATTTAAGCTGATTTAAATAAGTCATACTAATTTTTTGAGATCAAAATTCTTTTGGGTCACAGAATTTTTGTTATTAGAATTTTCAATATTAATTTTAGAAATGTCTTCATTAGTAGTTTTGGGGCTATCTAAATTATTAGTATCATTATTATTAATATTTGAAGCCTGAACCATTGATCGGTCAGATGATATCCAGTTCGATAAAGCAGACAAAGCCTCAACTTTTTCTGAGCTATTTTTTTGAATAATTGAATTTTTATCTGGGGAATTATTTATAGTTGCATTGTCATTAAATTGATTTTTTTCTTCAACTTTATTCAAAAATTTAATACGATCTATACGCCTGGTAGAATTTTCTTGTTCTGAAACATTATCTTTAGAAAAGCGTAAATTAGATAAAAGTTTTTGCTGCTCAAGTGAAGATTTAGAAATGCTTTCGATTGTTTGATTTAATTTATTTGTTGCCGAATTAATTTTTTCTAGTGATTTATTAAATAAATCAATATAGCTTTGGTATTTATCTTGTAGCTGAACTGATGAATTTTTTATTGATTGCTCATCAACGCGCATATTTTTTTGCCCAGTGAATACAGTAAAGTAAGTATTTTTGTCATTACTGCCAAGCTTGTAGATTGTAGCGCCCTCATATTTTTTTGATGGCTCGCCCGACGAAAAATACTTTAACAAATCTACTAGTCCGGGTTTAAACCATTGTATATTTTCAGATAATGATTTCCCATTACTATCTTTCTCTTCAATTAAAACAGGGTACTCAATTGTCGTAGATAAATTTATACCTTCAGCCTGAAGATCTTGTAAGACAGAATTTGATTCTTCTAATGTAGATCCTAGTCGGATACCATCAGCATTAAAAAGCTTATTCAGCGCATCCGTTGTAGTCCCGGATTTTTTTAAGGAGTCAATAGTTACTTTAGTAATTTTCTGAGCAAGTAGCGCATTTAGCTGTATTTTTAATTCAGAATAATTTTTTATAAAATCTGACAAGCCACTCTTTGCCTCTAATTCAGTTTTTAAATATTTGCTTAGCTCGTCTGATACACTTAATTGAACTATATTAGCTAATGCAATAGCATCTTCAGGAGTACTTACGTACGATATCCCTACACTTGATAAAGAGTTCACTGAACTAGCTACGCTCATAATAGTTCTCCAAAATTGAACGCTAATTAAATTAATTTATCAAAACGTTTTTTTGTGATGGGTGATGTTTTTTTTGCTTTTTCTTGGTCTAAAATTCGTTCTGATTCTTGCCTGACATCCTCGATAATTCTATTAACCATTCCATCAAATTCAGCCAGATCATTTGGATCATAGTAATCTGTAAGATAGTCTCTTAATATTTCTGGAGATAAATTATTTTCATCAAAATAATTTTGCGTTCGTTGTAAGGCTTTTTGTGCCTCCATTACAACTCTATTTGCTTCCTTGAGAACTTCAGCAGTTTGTTTTTTTAAATCTTCATCATTCATCACGTGACCCTATCTTTTACGATTAAGAGCCTGCCTAATAAAGAATCTTTTTAGGCAGTTTACAAACTGATAGGTAACAACCCATAAAAATTAGTTCCACAACTAAAAAATTTGATAATTACTTTTTAGAAATATATTACTTCGAGTGATATAACTAAGAATGTATTTTTTTCTTGGAACTGGATTCTTTGAACTGACACAAAGCTGTGAGTGAATCTCCATAGAATTATCCTTTTCATTAAATTTTTTATAGTTTTAAGGTTATTACTGTATGGGATCTGATTTACGCATCCATCAACCAGGCCGAGACTTAGATCGTCCCGGTTCCAACAGATCAGACTCGGCTATTTCAGGAAGGCGTAATGGTCAAGAAGTCGTTGTTCTTAAATCTACCGATATTGATGACTCACTTTTTGCAGCGAGATTAAAAGTAGCCTTAGGAATCACAGGTAGTGGTGACAAGTCATTGACTCATCTTGGGAAAATATCTACTGAGCAACGATTTGTTCCCTTAGGTAAAAATCAATTCTCCGCGTACGGAAATGCAACTGGTACCAGCGCAAAAAGTACCAATCTCGCTCAAGCCTATCTGAGACATTTTTTAAACGGGGGGTTAAAACCCAAATCAGGCGACAGTACGACTGAGCTAATGCAGCATTACATGGGATTGCAGCGCCTAGCCAGTGCGCTACAGTCCTCAGATGAGGAGTTTGTTGCCCTACTCACCCCTAGCAAAGATTCATTTGATTCCCTTGACGACATTGCGAAACGCCTACAAGAAGCCGGTGATGATCCGGAAAAATTTGCAGAAATTCTTGCAGAAGCAGGCGATCTAGGACTATCTGGTGCAGAGTTTGAGTCAATGAAAACGCTGCGTTTCAATCCAAATCTTCTTAAGCAAAAGCTACGCGACAGCCAACACTTACCTAATCCAGATACACCAACGCGAGAAGAGCTATTTGAGGCGGTTCAGGATGAAATTCATGAATTTGAAAAAACACACAAGAGCATCGTACGCGCAAGCCTAAATTCTTTAGATGCTGCAAAAGAAAGTGGCGATACTGAGCGTTTTATAGAAAGTTATAACGATTTAGTTCTTGAATCAACTGGATTTTCTGATGCTCTTGGTAAATTTTTAGAAAAATATACCCCTCGAGAATTGGGTAATGTAATACCCCGGATGAAACAAGCTTTGGCTGATGATTTGAAGTCCGATATGACTTCAACTGATAAAACTAAGCTGGAATCATTACTTACAGAGCTCTCATATATGCATATCTCAAGCACACTCATAGAGATGGTTGATCATCTAATTAGTGGAATGAAACGTCTTTATAGTGAGCCTACCATTGCCTGAACTAGATATAGACCATCGAAAACTTTTGCTAGCCCTTGTCAAGACCGTTTCAGGCGCATGGATTTCGCCTAATCAATTTGAACGCTTGGCACGCGAATTAACGATACCTGACGGGCCAGCCACAATTTATTTTTTAACAGGTATTAAGCAGATACTTCGAGAACTTCCCTTTAAAGTATTTACTGATGATGCAGCGCGTACCGCTATTTTAGATGCTGTTCAGACTGCTATCGATGCAGCTATAGAACGCGAGGAAAATAGTGGGTCGGAGGAAATAAAATCATGAATTGGGTCGAACAGGTTATTTCGGAATTTGGAAAAAATATTGGTATCTACTCACTGATGCTTGATCACAACCAGCGTTTAAGTTTAGGTCTACACAATGGAAAAACCTTGATGCTGGCTCATCTATCCGATCTACCTATCCCAGAAGTTATTGTGTCTATGTCTGCACCAAGCAATTACACGCCTGCACATTTTCTCTTCGATATGCTTCAAAAACCGCATTTTGAATCAACACCCGGATGGACTCTACAAACCGGCATCAGCGACGATAAGTTATTCTTTACACTACGAATTCCAGAACGTGCTTTTCGTTTAAGTACACTTGAGAATTCAATTGATACATTAGAAAAATTTCTGACTTAAAGCTTAATTTTTTTACTATTTGTATCGTATCCGAACCTGATACTGAGTTCAGATTTCTTTGTTAAGTAACAAAAGAGTTTGGCACTCTGTACGAAGGATTAAATAAGTCAATTACAGTACCGCGACGGTTAAATGACCCATCGCCGGCACTGTATCAAGTAGCTTCATCGTCTGCTGCATCTTCATCAATATCACTAGCTGCTGCATCTGCATCATTTTCACTATCGCCTGCAACATCAACTACTCCAGTACTTAGCGCTGGCGGTGAATCTGCATCATCTTCACTAGCTTCTGCATCTGCATCATTTTCACTATCGCCTGCAACATCAACTACTCCAGTACTTAGCGCTGGCGGTGATGATTGCAGTAATACTGGTACCACTGCTTGCGATGCTGGTGCTTGTAAGTGTTGCACTTGTTGCGCTTTTCGTGGTGACATTGGTAATCGTGTTCGTCCTTGTCCTAGCGCTTGTCCTTGTGCTTGCACTGGTGCTGGTGCTGGTGCTGGTGCTGGTGCTGGTGCTGGTGGTTGTGCTG
>JAJTGE010000012.1:0-22262 GCA_021298555.1 Oxalobacteraceae bacterium | reverse complement strand
CTGGTGCTGGTGCTGGTGCTGGTGCTGGTGCTGGTGCTGGTGCTGGTTGCTGTGCTGCTGGTGCTGGTGCGGGTGCTGGTGCGGGTGCTGGTGCTGAGTTGGAATAAGTTCTTTGCAAGGTAACAAATAATTTTTTGAGTTGATCAAATTTTAAATTTTGACTTTGATCAAAATTAGTTATGTCAACTGAGTTGAAACTTGTCAACATCCGTCCAAAATACGCACCTGCATCTGACGTGCAGCGACGAATATTCGCTATTTCATTCGATAAACTATCTAAGGGGGCTGCATTATCGCCTAAACGAGAAATATTTAAATCTGCAAGGACAACATCCATAGCAGAAAGTAAGATTGACATTTGAGCTAGTGAAGAACGCATAGCATTTATAGCTTCAACCAATTCTTTTCTTTCGTTACTTAACCCAGCTACCGAAACTTTCGGAGCAATCAGCTCTGTCAATGCATTACTTACTAACGGCGCAGCAGCAACTGGTGCTGGTGCTTGCGCTGGGCCTGGTGCCGGGAGCGGTGCAGGAACTTGTGACGGAGGATTATTGACGACATTAGGATTCATAACTAACTCTTTTTAAAAAATTTATGCAAGCACTGATAAGTTGACAGAATTTGATTCTGAGTTCTCTGCCTTACTAAGAAAATTCGAATCACACCATCGTTTGCCGTGCCAAACAACTTCGGTCATTTTAGAAAGTAATTGTTGTCCATCAAGATCACTTATATCGAGTGATAATGCATAAGTTAGTCTATTAGTATCTGCATTAATACAAAAAACAGACGAATCAAGCTCAGCTAATGCTGAATTCATTGCTAATAACCTCAACAATATTAATTGTTCATTAGTTTCTGGAATAGATCCAAAATCACTTTCAAGAAGTAATTTATGAGTTGCATTTATATTTGAATGAACTAAAGAAAAATCAAAACCTCCGTACATCATTTCCATAACCAAATCGTCACCGTGATCATCTTCCTGATTATTAAGCGTATATCCAAGTAATTCCCTAATCTCATTAATAATTTTAAGAAATTTAAGCCTGGATTGAAATGCATCAGTTATCATCGCTATAAATAAAAAAAATACATTAAGCAAGTAGATATTGGTTTGATATATGTGTTTTTCCCGAAAACTGTGAAGTTTTTAAGAAGAAATTATCACGCCATGTTTCGGAATCATTTGCCACATGGTGCATTTTTTCTAAAACACGGCTAGCTAACGAATCATCTAATCCTTCGTAATACATACATTTAATAATTTGAGTTTCAGAATTCAATCCATAGACCGGCCCATGCGCTCTTGCTAAAGTTAGATTTGCCTTTAACATATTCTGTAAGCCAAGTAATACTCCTTCATCGGGCAATAGACCCAAGAAACAGCTAATAAGTACTTTATCCGGCATCTCAGTAGATGAATGAATTAGCTCAAATGGCTTACCGGCATAATTCATTTCCATTGAAAGTGGTTGGTACTCGTCGTAAAGCATATGCGGAGGTGAAAAACCAAGTTCTCTAAAAATTGCCTCTGAAAGATCAATATATTTTTGTCTCCAAGTAATTCCATTGTTTATTTTTGTGCTCATAGTATTAAAATAAATCGATGTAAAATTGAAGCCGTTAATAATATAAGCAATTAATTAGCTATCATTTCTAACAATGTAAGTAACGTATCCGCAATTTAAGTTCCAAAAATTTAGTGATTTAATTCTTCATTAAAATTTCGATCGGAACCAAAAACTCGTGATAAAGATTCTCGTAATGCATCAATCTGACCAGACATACTTGCCTCAACTTGACCTATATCTGATTCAATAACACATCCATCTTTGGAAAGTTGAATATCAGTAATAACTTCCAGTCGCTCAATTCCAGGATATTTTTCTAATAAATCTGCAACTTGTAATTGAATAGTGTCTATGTTCGAAGGGTGAATTTTTATGCTAATTTGTCGACGATTTCTCACGAGCGATAATGAAGATTTAACAACCATGCGAATTTTTTCGTGATCGCTATAGTCGTCAATGATACGGCGTACTGCATCAAGAACCAGATCGACCATTTGATCTTCTACTTTGGAGAAATGTCGGTTAATACCATCGTCTACGGCTTTGCAAGCATCATGAAAGGCCCAAACATCACGAGCTTTAATAATTTTTTTTGATTTATCTAGACGACCTAAGTCTTCTGTGGAAAGAACAATGAACGCCATTCGCCCTCCAGAGTCAACATGACTGATTGCATGAGTTGTTTTGCATGTTTAGGGTCAACATCTGCTGCTACTGCATCATTAGGAATTTTAAGAGACACTCTTTGAATGATTTCCGCTGGTAGATCATTGCAACAACTAAGAAGAATGCTAAAGCCAATTGCTTCAACGTTAACTAAACCCTTGCTAGGTTGAGGTATATGGGCCGATGGCATAAGGCGCGCACGATTCATAGCAAACTCAAATGCCTCATGACCCAGGCGCTCGCGCCAACGTAATACTTCATCCCTAGCAAGACTAGAGCGAATTTGTGAGCCCAACAGAATCGCTCCTAAATGTTGAGCAACACGACTTAGCCGATTAGGGGGCAAAAGGATAAAGCAATGATGCGGTGATGGAAGAGAAAAAATAACGTCATGGGCTAATTTCATCTGCTTTAGCATCAGATATGAAAGTCGGGGCCAAACTCGACGGCACGACCAAACTGAATCAGGTAGTCCTCCATTAAAAAAAAGAGGCCGCCTCGATCTATGCAAATAAGAAGCTGGCAAATAATTAAATTCGCAAAGTAATCTAAAAATTACCGGGTGATCTGTACTACATTGATGAAGCAGAGGATCAGAGACTTGGCTCATGGTGTGTAGGCCCAGCTTCTGCTACCTTGGATTGTGTAGTTTGAACTGTTTTGTTTACAAAAAGCAATTGCCCCCATTTGCGCCAAATAACAAAAGCTGCGACTACAAGAATAATTAAAAACAAGACACATGCAACCCACAACCAAAGAGGTTGTAGTACCTCATTAGAAGGAGGCTTTGACGACAAAACTACAGAAGAAACTACGTCTTCAGTAGTTTTTACACCTGCTGCAAGTAGTATTACGGTTACTTTATCGGCAGACAAACCAGGGATACTATTGGCCACTAAACGTTTTACCTGAGGCACGGCATCGTCTAAATTTACGCCTGTTTTATATTTTATAAATACAGCTGCAGATGAAGGAAACCCTGGATCACCGCCGCTGCTACGCTCAGGAAGCACGACATGTACACGTGCTTTAATAACACCATCAATCTGTGAAACTGTTGCAGATAACTCTTGTGATAATGCCCAAAGATAACGCGCCCTTTCTTCTAAGGGGGATGAAATTAAACCTTCCTTACGAAATACCTCACCTAATTTTGCATAACGCTCTTTTGGTAAACCTTCAATACGTAAGATAGAAATAGCCTTAGCAACGTCAGAAGATTCAACATCCAAGCCAACAAGACCGTCTTTACCTGGCAATTTTCCAGCTTTGACTCCCCCATCAATTAATGCTGCTAATGCCTCATTAGCCTCACTTTCAGAAACACCCTGAAGAAGTTCGATACGAGAAGAGCAAGCGCAAGTTAAAAAGACAAGTGAAAATACAAATAAACGACTTAAGAAGCTAAAAAAATGAAAAGGAAAAAATAAACGCATAAACATTTAAACGAAAATTTAAATAAATAAAATTAATAACAATGCAACTAGCCCAATTTCGAAAGTTGATCTATTGATTGCGTAACTTTATGAACTCCTCCACTCACCAGATCCATCTCTAAGGTGATTGCTGACATTGAAACTTGCATATCAAAAATTTGTGCCAAACTGAGCGTTTCAGGACCAGCTTTGATCATTGCTTGGACATGGTCCATTTTTTCGCGAAAAGATAAACCTAAGCTATCTGCTCTTTGTAAAAGTACATTGCTTAATGTATGCGCAGGCAAATCAACACTGTGTACTGGGGATGTAGCTGATATACCAAAAGTAGTGAGCCCATCACCAGAATTTAAAATATCACTAAGTGTTGCACCATCAGCTTCGATCTGCGGGGTTATTTCTGGGATAGTTGGTGATTTCGTAGAATCAGAATCATCAGAAATTTGGGCAACTGATTCAAGATCGTGGTTTCAAGTACGAAGTGCAACACGGTTTAAAGATTCATGAAACACCTGATGTGGAGTTTTAAATCCCAATCGTTTTCTGGGGCGGTGATTCAATCGATCTTCAATCATTTTAAGCTCTGCATCAGTAACCGTAGATAAGTGCCGCTTTTTAGGAATGTACTGCCTAATTAAGCCGTTATAGTTTTCATTCGATCCACGCTGCCAACTGGCAAAGGGATCAGCAAAGTAAGCCGTCGAACCCAAGGACTGATCAATCGCTTTATGACCAGCAAACTCTTTACCGTTATCGTAAGTAATCGTCTTGACTCGCGAAGCGAGGGGTTTAAGTCGCTTGATAATGGCAGCACTGACTTGATCAGACGTCTTGCGATTTACTTTAGTCACCACTGCATAGCCGCTTTTTCTTTCAACCAGCGTGACGATGGCATGCTGGTGGGCAGCGCCAATAACGGTGTCGCCTTCCCAATGGCCGATCTGGGTGCGACGCTCAATCGATTCAGGTCGAAGAGTAATGGAGCGCCTGTCAGGGATTTGGCCTCGTCGATCGCGGCCGCCAGCATAGCGTTTGCGCTTTTGCTTCTGGCATCGCAGGGAGCGCCATAAATGACCACCCATCGCTTTGTCCGCATAGACCTTCTGGTAAATAGTCTCGTGGCTGATCTGCAGTTGGCTGGCAATTTGCTCAGGGCTCCATTGCAGACTGAGCAGGGATCTCACTTGAAGCAAAATCTGTTCATTAATGTGAGTCGCATTGCGACTGCATTGCGAACGCTTATCGGACAGAATCTGGGCTTGGCGGGGACGGTATCCTCGACGGCCGGATCCACGGGCCACTTCTCGACTAATAGTCGATTTATGGCGCCCCAGAATATGGGCAATCTCGGTTTGTGTTTGTCCTGCTTTCATAAGTGCATAAATCTGATAACGTTCGGTTTGGCTGAGGTGTGTATAGGTCATGTGCTTCTTCGACTGGCTGGTCAAAAGGCTTTGATACTAATGCACCTCAGCCATCCAACCCATTAATCAAAGTTGCACTTCGCCCTTGAATTCACCTTTTGATAAAAATTAATTCAAAAAGGAAAAAAATTTATAAATGAAATTATAATTAAATTAAAATAATGGATCGTTCTTAGAAATTGACTTAACTAATTGTTCATCAATTTTACTTAAATCACCCGATTCAATAAGTAGATGAAAGATTTTTCTTGCTGTACTTAAGTATCCTCTTCGCTGGTATGCCAAACCAAGATAAATCCAAATCTGCTCATGATCATCCTCAACCTTACTCACAGCAGAAATAAGTTCTGCGATAGCATCGTCGAGCATTCCCACATGCATGAGTGCTACAGCTTTACCAACATAAGGAAACGGTTTAGTAGGTCGTAAAAAAGACAACCCATCAAAAAGTTGATTGGCAATTTCGACATGTCCACTAGTAGCCGCCATAAGACCGATCTCAGCCAGAAGTCGAATATTGTCGCTACCTAACGGAAACTGCAAATCAGTATTAATCTGATTAGTCATAAGGGTTGCTTAAGCATTTCTTTCATTATTATGGCGCGTTTGTGAACTGCTATATAACTGTCAGCTAAACTTGAAATATCAATTAGTGGCTCTAATATTTCCATTGACTCATTAGTAAGGCCAGCAGCAGCAAGCGTTTCTGCAAGATGCATATAGTGATTAAGTTTAGTGGGTTCTAATGTAAGAGCTGCCGTAAAAGCAGTAATTGCTTCATCTAAGCGGTCAAGTCGTTTGCAGCAAATACCAAATGCACTTAAAAGACGGGCATCAAGTGGACGATAAACCAATAAAAACTGGAAGATTCCACATGCAATATCTAATTTCCCTTGGACGTAAGCGGCATGCCCTATACTGTAAATAATTTCAATCTGTTCATCCGTAAACCTTGAACAAATAGGTAAACACGCGATCTTTTCTTTTAATTGATCTATTTCAGTCATCGATGAAAGCAACTCCGAATATAAATTCCTTGATGGTGCTTCAGGCACTAAAAAATCGTTCATACTTTGGTAGCCTGTGAAATCATGTTTGAATGACCTTGCTCTAAACTTAACATAGCCTGTATAGTTTGTCTAAGGTGATCAGATGCTTTGTGATACGCTTCCAAGCTACTTTGAATCATATTTTGATCAAAGTTTTTCTGATATTCTGCTTTATCAGACTCAAGTTTAGAAAGATTGGCTTTTCTTCTTTGATCTGCAGATACATGACTTGTGCTTCCGTTAATCATGGAATTGGAAGCACCACTAAATGAACTAAGTCCCTGAATATGAACTGCTTCGGTCTGATTTTTAAGACTAATTCTTTTATTTTTGTAGTCTAAGTCAGCATGATGATTTTTTGCATTAATAAAGTTATCATGAGATGCTGTTTTCATTGTCTCAAGCGCAGATATTTTATTTTTTGTGTCTTTGATACTAGTAGCACTAGCACCATTAGCTTCCATATCAGCTAATTTGACCTTTTGTGATTTTAAATTTTCTACACTTTGATCATATGCTTTAGCTTTTACTTCAAGCATGTTGCTTAATGAATTAATACTCTTTTGATCTTTTAATGCAGTTAGCTGTTTTTTTAAATTAACTGTTGAGCCTATCATTGTGCCTGCACTCATTCCTAACGAAACACAACCTCCTACGATTTGCCCAATAGCGGCAGTTTGATCTGCCGTATGTTGCTCATTGATGCTTTGCTTTGTTTTTTCAAATTGGGCCTTTGCTGATTTCATGTTGTCTAATGTATGGCTTATCCACTCTGAGAATTTGGCTTGTCCATATTTTCCTGAAATTTCAATGATCAATTTCATTACAGCAGTCATGTCAGCAAAATTATTGCTGATGCACCGTGAGAGCGCTTGATTTACTTGCTGTAAATCATTTATCTCTCTGCGTACTTCTTTTGGGCTTGGAATACTACTCCAGTCATCAAGTGAAAATCCAGATTGAATTGCATTTTTAATGTCCGCAACAAATAACTTATTAGAAATACTCAATTTATCCATTTCATTGGATATCATTGCTAGCGTTTTAGCACCTGCTTCTCTAAGCTTAACTTCTTTTTCTGTCGATGAAATATTTTGATCATTTTTTATTAGTGATAGCTGTTCTATATTTGATGCTAATTCACTAGAAATAGAAGTATTAATATTATTCATAAATATTCTCCGTACATTTATTAATTAAAATTACGTACTAAAGATTTTTTTAATTGATTTATAGTTGAAACAGATTCTGATGTACTAGCAATAAATTGTTCTAATCTATCAGTTACTTTTTCTATAAAGTTTAATAGGTAGTCCGCATTATTTTGCTCAAATCGTGACATTGCGTCATAAAATGTTTTTTCATTATCAGTTGTTTTAATCGCTAAACTAATATCTGCAAGCTGCAAACCATAAGCACCACTTGAAATATCGCTTATAGAACTACCAACTGAAGCTGCTGCTTCGGTTGCTTCTGCAACAGCAAGTGCTGCACTTTTTTTAATATCAAGCACTTTTTTTGATGCTTCAACGGTATTTTGAGTAATTTCAGACGTAGAGGAAGTACCCTTCAAAACTGCAGATAATCCATTTTTTATAATATCTTTAATTCCAGAAATAATTGATGGCAAACAACAAGCAATCGTTGCTGCCATCAAAATTACTGTCATTGCCGTATTTCCATCAGATTCTGTTTTATTCCATTTTTTTGTAAAGCTATCTTTTTCGTCCTGAGAAAGTTTAGTAATATCTTTTCCTGCATCCTTTAATCGCTGAGCATCAATTGCTTCGTCAACTAATCGAAAAACCCTTCCAAATGAAATTTCTTTTTGACGTTTGTTACCAAATGGATCGGTTTCGGTCGCCTTGGGATCACCCTGAACGATACGATTAGCTACATCCATAGACGTGGTCATTGCACCTATGAATGTTCCAACTGCTGCAGCAACTAAAAAAGGTAAGGCTAATCCACCAGTAAATATTGTTGCAAAAAAACTTAGTATTCCTAACGCAGTTGCTGCCGTAGAAAATCCAAGACCAATATCGGCACTCGTTTGTTGTTTTTTTGATGCTTCACCCTGTGAACGTATTTTTTCGATTCTTTCTTCTATTTTTTTCATACGTTCTGCTTGAAGTGCAGTAACTCGTTTTTCTTTGGTTGTAAGAGATCGCCTTGCATCTGATACTTGTGTATCACCTAGCTTTTGTAACAAGTTATCGACTACTAATAATGCGGTTTCAAAATCCATGTTGGGTGGTATAAGTAGTACTGCGAGCTTTGCTAGTGAAAGTAATTCATCATTTTTATCAGCCGAATTTCTAGGATCATTTGATAATTTACCTAAAAGTGTTAATGCAGTTTTTTCAGCTTTTCCAGAATAAATACTTCCACTTTCATTCGAATTGGTTGTTTGAATATCGTACGAAGTTAAATTTTCAGCTCTTGGCTGATTACTAATAGGGGTAGTCATATTAGTTTCCAGTTATTCGAAGTAGATATAAAGATTTTTTGACTAATTAATAAACTCATCTAATTGATCAATTTCAATTTCTATTTTTTTAAAGTCTGCAGTATTTTTATACTCGGATTTTAAAGATGCTATTACTGTTCTGGCTTCTTCTTTTTTTCCTGATATCAATAAAGTCTTTGCAATTTGAATCACAATCATAGGATCATTTTGATCCAGCATTAAGGCTATTCCAAAATGTTTTAATGCTTCTTCAAAGTTTCTTAATTCGGAAAAACAACATGCGGCTCCTATAGCTGCTCTCCGATCAAAATGATTAAAAAATAGTAGATATTGAAAAAATTTAAGAGCCTCAGTAAAATTTGCTTGCATAAAATGCGCATGTCCTATCGCATACAAAGCATCAAATTCTTCAGATTCAAATCCAATAATTTCACCAACCGTACTGCCTGCATATAACTGCTGCAGTATTTTTTTTGTTTCGCTCTCGGATATTTCTGATTTTTTTTCAGTAGTAGCCATGAATTACGATAATCCTTTTATACCGGAAATAATTGTGGATTTTGACTGACTATCTTTTTGCAATACAGTTGACGCTTGATCACCACTCTGGGTATATCTGTTGGTTAGAGTTTGTAACGACAGATTTTCTTTTGATGTTTGTGTATTTAAGTTTTCTATTTTTGCATTTAGTGCAGATGATATTAACGATATTTTGTTATCAGTTATTTGCACACTGGTTTTACTTGTATCGGCATATTCAGCATACATAGGGTCCAGAATTTTCATATCTACACCAGCAGCCTTCAATCTATCGAGTAGTACTTTTGCTTCTGCTTTAGTCTTTCCAAAAGAAATTGGTTCGTCAGCATTTGTTTTATTTTGTGTATAGCTTTGTACCGTGGAATTTAACTCACTGATGCTATTAATTTGATCTGCAATAGTACTTACAGCTTTAGACTGATTATTAACTGCTCGCTGCAACGCCCTGCTAACACGCATATTTGCAACAGCCAAATTAAATAGCGGATTTTTTGTACTAATGTATTTCTCATTAGTTATGAAATCCTCAAGACTTTTTGGTATTTCTGGCATATTTTTAATATATGTTGAATTGCAAAAGTTTAAAAATCTATAAAGCTTTTTCTGATGTTTTGGTCAAATTTCTACTTGTTCATCTGATCTGTAACGACTTCTCTTTTTTTGTTCCAATATTTTTCAATTTTCGTGACGAACTAGTTTTCATAACTTTCATCAGCGCAACATTTTTATATTTCTTGCTGATTCAGGAACAAAAATCTTCCTTTTGATACGTAGGATGTAACCGAGTAATTTCTTAGCTTATGCTTTATTTATTTTTAGCAATGTTTTTATGGAGATATATTTTCTAAATTGTTTTTTTATTGAGTTTTTTTGCTGTTTATCACAGCATGAGTCGCAATGTGGCGCTGTCTTTGCTCTACGTTAATTTGTAATTTGTTTCATAGTGATTTTTTTCCCATTGAGTAACTTGTCTATGCAAAGTCTCAAGTCAGTTTCACAAGTTCAATTTTCTGGTTTGACAGATGTCAGCCACAAATCCACTAATTCACTTCAATTTCCTGAGAATACTCGGCTAGTTCCGGCTGAGATATCTGATATCTCCCAGGTTGATACGCTGTTTTCTTTTGTTTCTTACGATGACTATATAGTTAGCTTCTTACAGCCGTATGTTGCCAATTCTGAGATTTTTTCACCTTCAGGTTTTCGTGCAGTGCTTAGTCATACTCGTAGTGCTCTTCGTCTGCAGGCAGATTCAAACCCTTTGTTAGCAAAAAAATTTGGTCGTTTGGCTGCCCTTTTAGATAAGGAGCAGCAACTATTTGATTTATTACAGCTATACCGCTCGGCTTTGGTACAAGGATAAGGATGGAAGCTCTCTCTTGCCGAGCTGCAGATTTTCCTCTTCCTCAGAGAGATTTGCTTTTGCTATTAGGATTTCGTCATATTCAGACCGGTAATACTTCTGATGCTTTAGCTATTTTTGAGGTTTTGTCCGTACTTTTACCCAATGAAATTAAGATCACACAATCTCTTATTTTTACTTATCTTAAAGTTGGTCGATTTAATTGCGCATTAAATGAATTAGACAAATTAGCTGATCAATCGTATTTAGATCCTGTTACTTGGCTTTTACGAGGTCAGACATTATCTCGGCTAGGCCGTACGGCTGAATCTGCCAAGGCTATGCGTATGTATATACGATTACGAAATACTAGAGTTTTGAAAGAAAATTTATTATGGAAATGATTGCATTCCACATTCAATCATTTATACAAAAAATCGTTAAACGTAACGATTTAGTTCTTGCTGCACTAATAGTGTGCATCATTTTCATGATGATTTTGCCACTGCCAACATGGCTTGTTGATGCGCTTATTGCGACTAATATGTGCCTTTCAGCTACGCTATTGATGGTGGCTATGTATCTTCCATCCCCCCTTGCTTTTTCCTCTTTTCCTTCTGTATTGCTAGTAACCACACTATTCCGACTTGCAATTGGTATTGCCACTACGCGTTTAATTCTCTTAAATGGGGATGCTGGACATATCATTTACACCTTTGGCAATTTTGTTGTTGGCGGTAATTTAGTGGTTGGATTAGTAGTTTTTTTAATTCTTACTATTGTTCAGTTTGTTGTTATTACTAAGGGTTCAGAGCGGGTTGCCGAAGTTGCTGCTCGATTTTCCCTTGACGCCATGCCCGGTAAGCAAATGTCGATAGACGGTGATTTGCGAGCAGGAACTATCGATATGGATGAAGCTAGGCGTCGGCGAAACATCGTTCAAAAAGAGAGTCAGCTGTACGGTGCTATGGATGGAGCGATGAAGTTTGTAAAAGGAGATGCGATAGCTGGACTAATTATCGTTGCCGTAAACCTTTTAGGTGGAATTCTAATTGGTGTACTTCAACGCGGGATGACTGCAGCTGAATCCGTGAAGATTTACTCTATTTTGACTATAGGCGACGGTTTGATTTCGCAAATTCCTGCGTTATTTGTCTCTATTTGTGCAGGTATGATTGTCACTCGTGTAACTGGAAGCGATGGCCCATCCAATATCGGAAGTGATATCGGCTCTCAGCTTTTAGCACAACCTAAAGCCTTTCTTATCGGTTCGGTAGTCATGCTGGGCTTTGCCATTATTCCTGGTATGCCTACCGTTACTTTTTTACTTCTATCAGTAGTCGTTGGCGTGGTCGGGTATATATTTTTTAAAGGTGAGCAGCATATCGTTGACCCAAAGACTGGCAAAGTCACCACTGTTCCCGCGATTTCTGCCACTGGTAATGATGAAAAACCTGCAGCTGCCACTGATAAAAGTTCGTTTGCGCCTACTGTTCCTTTATTGGTGGATGTACAAAGCAAACTCGAAAAGGCATTTTCTTCGACTACGCTTAATGATGAATTAATCAAAGTACGACATGCCTTGTATGAAGATCTAGGTATTATTTTTCCAGGTATTAATTTACGTTTTAATGACACTATTCCTGATGAAACGTATGTAATTATGGTTTCTGAGATTCCTGTTTCTCAGGGAAGGCTACGACCGAATCATCTTTTGGTAAGAGAATCCCCTGAAAACCTTCAGGCTTTGGCGATTCCATTTGAAAATGATAAAAAATTTCTTCCATCTATACCTTCAATTTGGGTTTCCTCTGAGCTTAAAAATTCATTGAAAAATGCAAGTATTTCTTTTCTGGAGCCTACGCAATTACTTTCTTATCATATTGCGATGGTTTTAAAAAAATATGCTCCTGAGTTTATCGGTATACAAGAAACACGTGCACTGTTAACTGATATGGAAATACATTTTCCAGAGCTTGCGAAAGAAGTCCAGCGCGTAATGCCCATACATAAAATTGCTGAAATTCTTCAACGATTAGTCGGCGAAGAAGTCTCGGTTCGTAATTTGCGCGCTGTTATGGAAGCTTTGATTGAATGGGGTCAAAAAGAAAAAGATTCTGTGATGCTGACTGAATATGTGCGAGTCGCATTAAAACGGCATATCAGTCACCGACATTCCTCTGGTCAAAATATTCTTCCAGCGTATTTATTAGCTCCTGCGGTAGAGGACACTGTTCGAGGAGCCGTACGTCAGACATCTGGAGGTTCGTATTTAGCCTTAGATCCTGCGACTTCACGACAACTTCTGGAAAATATTAAATCTACTGTTGGTGATATTTCACGATCGATGCATAAGCCTGTGCTACTGACTTCCATGGATATACGTCGGTATATGCGAAAAATGATAGAGCAGGATTTGTATGAGTTGCCTGTTCTTTCTTATCAAGAATTAACTCAAGATATCAATATACAACCACTGGCGAGGGTGGAATTAGCATGAAATGCTTAGTTTCAAAAGCTAGTTTTAATTTACTTTTATTCGGCATCTTGATCAGTTTCAAGAAGCGACTCTATGGCTTTTTCTATTTCATCGAACGGCTCTATCAATTTAAAAAATCCAGACACACCCAAGGCTTGCTCAACTTGCTCTGCCATTCCGGTAACCGCAACGTCACCACCCAGGGATCTGATTTCGTTAACCATATGCAGTATGACTCGCAAGCCATCGCTAGAAATTTGAATGAGTTTGGAAAAATCGAAAACTATCAACCGAAAACCTTCGTCAAGCTCATTCTTCAGCAACTCTTCAAGCTCACTGGATATGGCTTTATTAAGGCTGCCCTCCGGGCGAATTATCAAAATCTGGCCACGTATTTCAGTTTGTATAGACATAGATTTTATATTTTGGTCGAGTAAGGAAGTACGTAACTAATATTATCAAATATTTATCACAAATCACAATGAAACTCGAACCCAGCCTAGAAACTTTACTAGCGCGTATTGAATTACGTGTTCTCTTCGGCCCTCAGGCAGGTAGCCGTATGGATGTTGCTCCTGGGAACTATGATTTGGGTGAGGGTGATGAATGCGAGGTCATACTTAGTGGCCCAAAAATGGAAGCTCGACATGCTAACTTGAGCTTTGATGGCGAACATCTAATTATTACTCCACTTGACGGGAAAGTGTGCGACGCACAGGGTAATGAAATTACCGAAAGTCTTGCTCTTAGATTAGGCATGCCCATAGAAATGGGGGGTATTTGGATCGCGGTTGACGACGTCAATGCTGAATGGCCTGACCCTACCGATGTTGTTCCTATCATGCCCGCTCCACCGACTATGGCCTCAACAAACCAACAAGCCCCCCCCACATTAGTAAGTAATTCCGTAGATGAACTACCGCGCCAACGGGCAAAAAAGGCGCTTATCACGTCGGTTTCCTTACTCTGTGTTGTGGGTATCGCCGGGCTTACGGCTGCTACCTGGTTGTTTAATCATCCCAGTGAGTCATCCAAACCACCTGTTCCTGCTTCAGCAACTGCTTTACCTGATCCGCCTAATCTTTATAAGGTAAGGCAAATTCTTGGTACGACGGCCGCTGGCTCATCAGTCGAGGTTATTGTTACTCGTGATCGCCGCTTGTTGATTAAGGGTTTTGTACCGGATGAGGCCAGCAAAGTTACGCTCACTAAGGTGTTGGAAAATTTAACTCCACCTCCTCAAATTGACTTGCAGGTTGATGCCGCTTTGGCGGAGGCTGCAGCTCACCTGCTATCTGAAAAAATTGATCCTTCCAGCGCCAAACTGCGAGTTGAGAGCGTTAGCGGCGGTGTGTTGACTATCGAAGGCGCTGTATTGACGCAACGAGTCCGTGATGCAGTAATGGATTTACTACAGGCTAATTTACCCGGCCTTAAACGCATTAACACGTCGATTCTTGCAGCTGAAGACCTTCCTCAACTTCTACAAGATCAATTAGCAGCTTCGGGGCTATTAAAAAAAATACAAATTATCGATAAACAACCTGAATTTATTCTTAAAGGTTCGCTAACTGATGAGGATATGCGCCGATGGGAAAATTTGATTATCAATTTTACTGAACGCTACGGAAAGCTGTTACCAGTTCGGGCTACATTCAAACTTATTTCAAGAAAACCTCCAGTTACTGTACAGGCCATCGTCGGAGGAACGACTCCTTTTGTAGTAACAGAAAATGGTGATCGTGTAACACGCGGGGGAGATGTCAATGGTAATACGTTAGTTATTGTTAAAGATAATGAAATAATTTTTGAAGGTAATGAACGATTCAAAATATCGAGGTGATTATGGATGAAAAAATATTTACGACAGTGCTAGAAGAAGCTCTACATACCGATCAAACTGGAAAGCTGGCCATCGAAATTACTCAACGCTTACAGACTCTTTCTCTACGCCTAGATAATGATGTTCGTCAGCCCACTACTCAGGAAGTGCATAAGCAAATAACGGCAGCTCAGCAGGCCATTGCCGGCGCTCAGAAATTCATGAAGCTATTTAATTCAAATAAAAACTGATTTAGGAGAGATACTCATGGCATTACTAAAAAGTACGTTAGATGAACTTAATGCGCATATTACCGGTGCAAATGGCGCACTAATAAAGGGTGAATCAGATGTAACATCGCAACTTAATACTATTAATGGTGGTGGCGAGATCACTCAGGCAGATCTTATTAAGCTTCAGTGGGCAATGTCTCGATATACCATTACTGCATCGGTATTTGGAAATATCATGAAGGAATTCACTGACTCGCTTAAGCAAGGTGCTAACAGAATTAGTTAGGGCCCGTCTGGCTTAGCTTAGCTTAGCTTAGCTCTTCCAGGCGAATACGAGTAACGTTAGCGACCACCGTAGATAAAGCTTCAATAGCAGCGATGGCGCGATCAACATGTTTTTCTTGCGTCTGATGTGTGAGGATAATAATGTCTGTCTGAGTTTCACCTTCGGCAGGCTCTTTTTGCAGCATAGCGTCGATAGAAATGGCGCTATCAGCAAGAATTCGTGTGATGTCGGCCATCACACCCAATTTGTCTGCCACGCAGATGCGCAGGTAATAGCTGGTAGTGATCTCTGACATCGGAAGTATGGGCGTATCCGACATTTGATTGGGTTGAAACGCCAGATAAGGCACTCGATGTTCAGGATCAGCGGTGGCTAATCGCGTGATATCAACTAAATCTGCAATCACGGCAGAAGCCGTGGGTTCTGCTCCAGCGCCTTTGCCATAGTAAAGCGTAGCGCCGACGGCATCACCCTGCACTAGCACAGCATTCATTGCGCCTTCGACATTGGCAATCAGGCGATTGGTAGGAATCAGTGTGGGATGTACACGTAACTCAATCCCATTGGCTACTCGTTTGGTTATACCCAATAATTTGATACGGTAACCAAGTTTTTCTGCGTAGCGAATATCTGATGCCTGTAGGTTAGTAATACCTTCTACGTGTGCTTTATCGAACTGCACCGGTATACCAAAAGCAATCGCTGACATGATGGTTGCTTTATGCGCAGCATCAACACCCTCGATATCAAATGTGGGATCTGCTTCGGCGTAACCCAAACGTTGGGCTTCTTTAAGTACTACATCAAAATCCAAACCCTTATCGCGCATCTCAGACAAGATGAAATTGGTCGTACCATTGATGATGCCTGCAATCCACTGAATACGATTGGCTGTTAAGCCTTCACGCAAGGCTTTGATGATCGGGATGCCGCCAGCAACAGCGGCTTCAAACGCTACCATCACACCACGCTCTTGTGCTGCACGGAAAATTTCAGTGCCATGCGTTGCCAGCAAGGCTTTATTAGCAGTCACAACGTGTTTGCCATTGGCGATGGCTTTCATAACTAATTCTCGCGCTATGCCGTAGCCGCCGATTAGTTCAACCACGATATCGATATCTGGGTTATCAACAATTTGATGAGCATCGCTCACGACGATGACGTCATTACCTACGATTGTTTTGGCTCGCTCGATATCTAAATCAGCGACCATAGCGATTTCAATCGCACGCCCTGCTCGTCGACGAATTTCTTCTTGATTACGTTTAAGTACTGTGAAGGTACCTGCACCTACTGTACCTATGCCAAGCAGACCTACTTTAATCGGTTTCATATGATGACTAACTGCGCTAATAAGATGCCTGTTGATCAGGCGTGGGCGTGGTGACGGCGATAACCGTCCAGAAAATGGGCAATGCGACCAACTGCAACCGAAAGATCATCGACATTGGGTAGAAACACAACGCGAAAATGATCTGGTGTGGTGCAGTTAAATCCTGTTCCTTGCACAATCAGCACGCGTTCTTCTGCCAAAAGATCATATGCAAATTGTTGATCATCATTAATGGGATACATTTTTGGATCTAAGCGTGGAAACATATACAACGCAGACTTAGGCTTGACGCAAGTAACTCCAGGAATATCGGTCAATAATTTATGCGCTGTATCACGCTGCTTTAACAAACGACCACCAGGGCCAACTAAATCATTGATGCTCTGGTAGCCACCCAGTGCGGTCTGTATGGCAAACTGCCCGGGCACATTGGCACACAGTCGCATCGAAGCCAACATATTCAAACCTTCGATGTAATCCTTGGCGTGTTTCTTTTCTCCAGACACCACCATCCAACCAGCACGATAGCCGCAAGAGCGATAGTTTTTAGATAGTCCATTAAAAGTAATAAACAATACGTCGTCTGCCAATGAGGCTAATGAGGTGTGCGTTGCACCCTCATACAATACTTTGTCGTAAATTTCGTCAGCAAAAATTAACAGCTGATGCTGCCGCGCTAATTCAACTATTTCTTGTAACAGCTCGACTGGATACAAGGAACCCGTTGGATTATTAGGATTGATAACAACGATAGCGCGGGTATTGGAATTGATTTTCTTCTTGATGTCGTCGATGTCGGGATACCAGTCCGCCTGCTCGTCGCAGATGTAGTGGACCGGCTTGCCACCAGAAAGACTAACAGCTGCAGTCCACAAGGGATAGTCCGGAGCAGGCACCAATACTTCATCGCCTGCGTTGAGCAGTGCATTCATGCTCATAACAATCAATTCCGAGGCGCCATTGCCCAGGTAAATATCGTCGATGGTCACGCCTGTAATTTTTTTCTCTTGGGTGTACTGCATGATGGCTTTGCGAGGCGCAAACAAGCCTTTGGAATCGGTATAGCCAGCAGCATTGCCCATGTTGCGAATCATGTCTTGCACAATTTCGTCAGGGGCATCAAAACCAAATGCCGCCAGGTTACCAATGTTGAGTTTGATGATCTTGTGGCCCTCTTCCTCCATCTGGCGTGCTTTTTCCAGCACGGGTCCGCGGATGTCATAACAAACATCCGCCAGTTTTTTGGATTTTTGGATTAATTTCACAGCTGTCACTCGCCTCGGTTTGGCCGTGCAATCACTGAGTGTTGCACCGCGAAAAAACATGCATTTTGCCCCAAATTAGCCAGCTTGACCAATATGGAAACCCGGTCAAGGCCTGATCGGGATAAAATCAGCATCACTATGAAGTTGCATTCCACTCAGACTCAGCAATATCAGACGATCACCGGCTATGAAAACGACTGGGTAGAGATCAATGCCCAGCGTTTTGACCATAGTTTTATCGTTCTTCCTGAAACGCCCCCACAGCTTTGGAAGGTCAATGCTTTTGACCTTTTGCAGCCTTCTGATTTTGACCAGCTGCTGGAAATGACACCAGATCTTGTTATTTTGGGTACGGGTCTACAGCAACGGTTTGCGTCGGCGCGCTTAACGGCCAACTTGATGGCTCTACGAATAGGGGTGGAATGTATGGATAATCAGGCTGCTTGTCGAACGTATAACATTTTGATGGCAGAAGGCAGGAAAGTTGCACTAGCGGTAATTCTTCCTAGCAAGGTTTAATATCGAGCAATTTAATGCAGGGCTATCTCCAGAGGGGAATGAGTTGAGCGAACGTCCGTCTATACTGAATATGACCGTACCGGATTTTTCCGCCGAAATGACGGGTCCAACGGCCTTTCAGCTGTCTCACTACCGAGGCAAAAATCTCGTGCTGTATTTTTACCCCAAAGACAATACGCCGGGTTGCACGACCGAGAGCCTGCAATTTCGGGAGTTATATCCAAAATTTCAGAAGGCTCGCACTGACATTATCGGCATTAGCCGAGACAGCCTGCGCTCACATGATGGGTTTAAATCTAAACTAGAGTTACCGTTTGAATTGATTTCTGATAAAGACGAAACTGTATGCGCAATGTTTGATGTCATTATCATGAAATCTATGTACGGTAAAAAAGTACGTGGTATCGAGCGTTCAACATTTATTATTGACGCTGCTGGCAAAATGGTGAAAGAATGGCGTGGAGTGAAAGTTCCAGGCCACGTTGATGAGGTTTTGGAATTTGTGCAAAGTTTAGGTTGAAATAAACTAAGGAAATGCTGAATAAATAAAAGCGATATATTTCTTGAGTAACTGAGCTGAATTAATGCTTCGATTCTCTTGAATACACTTATAACAGCTGCGCTGGCTCGCCATAAAATTCACACTAAATTTTCATCTCACTAATCAATTGAATCTCAAAAAAAATTTTTGTTTAAGGTTGTTTAAGAAAAAGGATAACGTCCTTTTGCTTAAGCAGCCTTTTCTATTTTATTCCCCGCATTTTGTTCGTTTTCGGAATTCCCTTCCCCTTAATTAAAGTCCGAGGTCCTAATGCCCCTGCCTAAAATGCCAAGTAAACCCGCAGCACTGCTCTCACCGGTTGATTATCCCAAGGCAGAAAAAGGCAAGTCCGTTAAACCCTCGATCGCGCTGGTATCCGCGCCGCCTATAACACAGGCGATTCCGACCCAAGCGCGAACGAAAGCTGATGCACCTGCGCAGATAAATCCTCCTGCGCGGCGATCACGCAGCGAACCGTCCACTAAGTCACATACAAGTCGCGTAGCCGACCGCCGTGGCGTGACTAAATTATTTGTGCTTGATACCAATGTACTCATGCACGATCCAACATCCTTATTCCGTTTTGCTGAGCACGATATTTATCTTCCTATGATTACTTTGGAAGAACTCGACAATCACAAAAAAGGGATGTCCGAAGTTGCGCGCAATGCACGTCAAGTATCACGCTCGCTGGATGCATTGGTTGCGGATATCTCTGAGTTGGCCATAGATTCGGGCATACCACTAAACAAACTAGGCAACAAAGATGCCTCAGGACGATTATTTTTTCAGACGCGACTAGGACGCTGGACGCTGCCTGAGGGGCTACCCGAGGGAAAAGCTGATAACCAGATACTAGGCGTTGTACGCGCGCTTCAAGAGCAACAACCTGAGCGACCAGTGGTGTTGGTATCCAAAGATATCAATATGCGCATCAAAGCCCGCGCACTGGGTCTGCCGGCTGAAGAATATTTCAACGACCATGTGCTGGAAGATACGGATTTGCTTTACTCAGGTATCCTTCCACTGTCGGATGATTTTTGGAATCGTCATGGCAAAGGTATGGAGTCGTGGCAGGAATCGCGTCAGGGTTATGGCAGCACCTTCTATCGTGTAACCGGCCCGCAGGTACCTGCCATGCTGGTGAATCAATTTGTGTACATGGAGCCAGGTAATGGTGAGCCTTCATTTTATGGCCAGGTAACGCAGATCAATGGCAAGACGGCTGTGCTGCGCACGCTGCGCGACTATGGGCACAATAAAAATAATGTGTGGGGTATCACTGCACGTAATCGCGAGCAGAATTTTGCGCTCAACATATTGATGGATCCTGAATGCGATTTTGTAACGCTGCTAGGTCAAGCGGGTACCGGAAAGACTCTGCTCGCCCTCGCCGCTGGTCTTGCTCAAGTACTAGAAACCAAGACCTACAATGAAATTATCGTCACGCGCGTCACTGTTCCAGTTGGCGAAGACATAGGATTTTTACCCGGCACAGAAGAAGAAAAAATGTCGCCGTGGATGGGGGCCTTTGACGATAACCTGGAAGTGCTCAACAAATCGGATTCTGATGCGGGTGAATGGGGCCGAGCAGCAACGCAAGAGTTAATACGCTCACGGATTAAAATTAAATCACTCAATTTCATGCGTGGCCGTACTTTCGTTAATAAGTACCTCATCATCGACGAAGCGCAAAATCTTACGCCCAAGCAGATGAAAACGTTAATTACGCGTGCCGGCCCAGGTACCAAGATTGTTTGTCTGGGTAATATTGCGCAGATCGATACACCCTACCTAACAGAAGGTTCGAGTGGATTGACCTATGTGGTGGACAGATTTAAAGGCTGGAGCCACGGCGGGCATATAACGCTCGCACGCGGTGAACGCTCAAGGCTGGCGGATCATGCAAGTGATGTGCTCTAGCCGAATGTGTACTCGGCTAGTCATAGGGTATCGGTAAATTCAGTTTATAAAAACTGTTTACCGACCCACCAGGCAATCGCTGCCATAAAGGCCGATGCAGGTATGGTGAAAACCCAAGCCCACACAATATTGCCAGCAACTCCCCATCGCACAGCCGATAGTTTGCGAGAGGATCCGACACCCACGATCGCACCCGTAATGGTATGAGTTGTGGAGACAGGAATACCCATAGAGGTTGCTAAAAACAAGGTGATAGCGCCACCAGTTTCTGCGCAAAATCCACCGACAGGTTTTAGTTTGGTGATTCTCTGTCCCATGGTTTTTACGATGCGCCAGCCGCCGAACAAGGTACCCAAGCCTATAGCAAGATAGCAGCTGACAATCACCCACATGGGCAGCGGATCTGTCGCGGTTGCTGCGCCTGATGTAATTAACAGCATCCAGATGATGCCCATGGTTTTTTGCGCATCATTTCCACCGTGGCCCAGGCTGTACATTGAGGCTGATACCAGCTGCATACGCCGAAACCATTTGTCTACGCGCTGAGGCGTGCTGCGCACAAACAACCAAGATACGATCAGCATCATCAGTGAGCCAAAAAATAATCCAAGCAAGGGTGACAGCACAATAAAGCTAATAGTTTTAATTAAGCCTGACGATATGAGTGAGCTGGTGCCCGCCTTTGCAACCGCTGCACCAACCAAGCCACCTATAAGAGCATGTGAGGACGACGAAGGTATGCCGTAGTACCAAGTGAGAAGATTCCATGCAATCGCTCCAACCAGTGCTCCGAAAACCACGTAATGGTCGACCACCATAGGATCAATAGTGCCTTTGCCCACTGTCGTTGCAACTTTGAGCTGGAACACGGCAATCGCTACAAAATTAAAAAATGCGGCTAGCGCCACTGCAGAGGAAGGTTTCAAAACGCCGGTTGACACCACCGTAGCAATCGCGTTTGCGGCATCATGAAAGCCATTCATAAAATCGAATAGCAAAGCGAGAATAATTAAAAAACCAAGTACATAGATACTGATGTTCAGTGTTTGCATGCGTCAGCGTCTTTGAATTATTGAGAACCTGTGAGAACTAAACTGATTTTTTATTTTGCTATGAGAGTGCAGGTAGATGAATCCAGCAGCCAGCTATTTAGCGCCGTGTGGTTCATGCCATATCTGCTTAGGCGTTTTCTACAATGATACCTTCGACGATATTGGCTACGTCTTCACAACGATCGGTAACCGTTTCGAGTAATTCGTAAATCGCTTTTAACTTGATCAGATTACGAACATCGGGCTCTTCGCGAAATAATTTAGACATCGCAGCACGCATGACATGATCAGCATCAGATTCCAGC
>JAJTGE010000072.1 GCA_021298555.1 Oxalobacteraceae bacterium | reverse complement strand
AGTGCTCAGGCCTTGTTAATGACGTCTGATCCTAATAGTCGATTAATCGAACATTATTTACGATTGGCAGCCGAGAGTGGTCAGGGCTGTTCGCAACTCGCGTACGGACTGTGGATAGCGCGCATGGATGAAAATGGCGCGCGCTTAAAACAAATCAATGGTGTGGCTCATTATAAAAAAGCTATTCGTTGGCTTTCTCAAGCCGCTGAAAAGGGTGAGGCAAGAGCTTCATATGCGTTGTCCCGAATATTTCTCAAGCCAGAGTTCTCACGGCGCAGCGTGGCTGAAGCACGTAAATATCTTGAGATGGCTGCAATTGCTGGACATCTGCGCGCGCAAATTGAAATGGGTTTGGTGGCTTGGCGACAAAGGCGGCTCGATTCGCGATCCGACATCAAGGCTGTGTATTGGTTACTAAAGGCAGCAGGTCATGGCAATGAAGATGCACAGAAATTGCTCAATAAAATCGTACCGCCGATTCGCAGGGCAGACTGGGCAACTAGCGCTAAAAAAGCGTTTACACGAGAAATGATTAGTCAGTATCCATTTCTTGCTGCACGCATTGAGCTAGGTTTCTTGTTTGGTTTGACCCGAGCTGAAGCTCTGCTGATTGATGTGCAGGCAGCAGACCATGGGCATTGCTTGGAAATTGATATACGTGAACAACATCCGCGCAGTCGGCGTCGATTAATACCTATACTGACAGGGGATCAAAGACAGGCGGTTGATCATGCTGCCCGCGTATTTGATACGGGAGACGGAACCCCATTGAGCACTGAGGGAAATTACCGACAGCGGCTTTATCGCTTTCGTAGCCTAATGGGTGCCAGACGTGAAAATATTGAATTTAGTTTGATGCGTCGATGAACTAGCCGTGCACTAAAATAAGGTCCTAAGATCAGACATCGATAGTACCTTCGTACACACTGACTGCCGGCCCAGTTAGCATTACTGACTGGCCAGGACCTTGCCAACTGATACTCAACTGTCCACCGCGAGTTGCGACGTTGGTTGGTGAATCCAAAAGACCTAATTCGATACCGGCCACCACAGCCGCACAGGCCCCTGAGCCGCACGATAGCGTTTCTCCAGAGCCCCGTTCGTAAACGCGCAATTTAATAGTTTGCCTGTCCAAGATTTGCATGAAACCGGCATTTACACGCTGTGGAAAGCGTGAATGATGCTCAATGACAGGGCCATCCATAGATACTGGTGCAGTATCAACATCATTGACTATTTGTACGGCATGTGGGTTGCCCATGGAGAGTACAGAGAGCAGTACCGATTTACCATTGATCTCTACTGGCCAGACATATGCGCCATGTTCTTTAGCAGGGGTTAAGTCAGCTGAAATGAAGGGTACTCTGGATGTATCAAATACTGGTGGACCCATATCCACGGTGATATGACCATCATCTTCAAGACGTGGTGAAATAATTCCAGACATGGTTTCAACGCGAATTTCACGTCGTTCAGTCAGTCCTTTGTCGACAACAAATTTTACAAAGGCCCTAGCACCATTGCCGCACTGCTCTACTTCACTTCCGTCTGAATTAAAGATCCTATAGCGAAAATCAACATTAGGTGTAGTAGATTTTTCAACTACCAGAATTTGATCTGCGCCGATACCAAACCGACGATCAGCAATGGAACGACATTGTTCGGTCGACAAGCTAACGGACTGACTAATAGCATCAACCACAACAAAATCATTTCCTGCACCGTGCATTTTTGTGAATTTAAGTTTCATCGTCTATTTTTTTGAAGTGCTTTTTAAGAGCGAAGTTATTTGGCTGGGTTAGCAGAGCTATGAGGGAAATGGTAAAAGGTTGAAGGAATTTTCTCATGGGGGCTGCGATTTAGCCTAGTGAAAGCTTATGAACACGACTTAAGTAAACTTATCAGATGTACAAGTCAGTAAATCCGGTGTCGAGTTGATGATGATTTAGGTGCTTTAAAAAAAAGAATAAAGATGACCAAGCAAATTTTGCTGCTGTTGATACAAGATAGTCTTCGTTGATGGTAGAACAGGAAGTCTAAGAAAAAAAAGTACTCAGGCTGAATTAAGTGTGGCCTGA
This sequence comes from Oxalobacteraceae bacterium, assembly GCA_021298555.1. GTDB lineage: Bacteria > Pseudomonadota > Gammaproteobacteria > Burkholderiales > Burkholderiaceae_D > Pernthalerella. The sequence continues at coordinate 6,432 of JAJTGE010000072.1, read as the reverse complement.
AAAACAGAATACGACTGGAATACATGAGTTGAAAATGAACAAAGCAATGAATCCCTACCCACTTTAGTCGTACAAACGTGGCATGCCTTCAGGTCGAGTTTTAAATCGTTTGTGTGACCAAAAATATTCCGAGGGCGCTTCCAGTATGCGCTCCTCGATGAAAGAATTCATGTGGCGAGTCGCTGCCTCGATGTCGGGGCCGGGGTAGTTTTCCCAAGGTGGGAAAAATCGAACTTCCCAACCGCGATAGTCTGGTTGAAATCGTGTAATCACAGGAATGATTTGACCTTCTGTAGCTGCTGCAAGCCGTGCAGGTGCTGTCAAGGTGGCGGCAGGTATACCAAAGAATGGAACGAATATCGATTCCTTGCGACCGAAATCCATATCGGGCAACATCAGAAAAGGTCGGCCGCTGCGCATCGCGCGAATAATAGGTTTAATACCAGCATTGCGCGCCAGCAGATTTCGTTCATCTGTCGTAAAACGTAATCTGCCTTTACGAAGTGCTCTGTCAAAGAGTTCACTGTGCTGACGAACATAAATAGAACATGCAGGCCCTGCCATGGTGATTGCCGTGCCTGCGACTTCCAGACATACAAAGTGAGGGCAAAGAAAAATAGTGGGACGTTCTTGCGCTAATTTCGTCGGTACCGATGGTGTGATTTTGATTAATCGACGCAGACGATCAGTTGAAGCCCACCAAAGTACTCCGCGCTCTAAGATACTGCGCGCATATCCCTGAAAGTGTGTGCGGGCGATAGCTACGCGCTGCTTTTCTGTCATCTCAGGAAAACACAGTCGCAAATTAGTCAGCGTGATGTGGCGTCGCTCGGCTACAAAGATAAATAAAATGCTGCCTATGAGTTTTCCTATCCGTCCGAGGATAGGCAGCGGTAGCCAATGAAGTAGCCACATGATCATCAAAAGTAATCTCATGACGTGACACTCACATTGGAGCTAGCAACGGGTGGCGTACCTTTGTACCGGTTGTAACTCCAAAAGTACTGTGAGGGACAACGAGCGATTAAATTTTCCATAGCGGTGTTCAAGGTGCCAGCTTGTTGTTCTGGCGTGCCCGTTAATGTCTGGTTAAACGGAACAAAATGCACGCTATAGCCTTTGCCATGGGGTAGTCGTTCTGCATACGACAAAATAAGTACCGCACCACTCATTTGCGCTAACTTGGCTGGCAGTGTCATGGTGTAAGCTGGTTTGCCAAAGAAGGATGTCCATACGCCTTCTCCAGCACTAGGTACTTGGTCGGGTAAGAGCCCGACACTACCACCTTTACGCAGCGTTTTAAGCAGTGTACGAACGCCAGACATGTTGGCGGGTGCCAGTGTTAATCCAGAACGCTCTCGTGCTTTTTGCAGCAAGGGCTCAAGCATAGCCATACGTGGTGGGCGATAGAGCGCTGTTAGTGGCGATCGACTAGCTATCACTTGCGCGATGATTTCAAAACAACCCAGATGCGGTGTCAAAAAGATTACACCGCGCCCGCTGTCGATGGCAGTTTGGGCTATTTGCCAATTATGCACTTGAGCAGATCGCAAGACACGCACAGGTGTGCCACACCAGATGAAAGGTAATTCAAAAAGATTTTTACCTGACTCTGTAATAGTACGAACTAGCACTGACATGTAGCCTGCTTGCGTTAAATTGGATTTCATACGCTTGCGGTATGCTTTTGAGAAGGCATAGGTCAACCAACCTGCACCAGCACCCAATGTATGCATTAGCGGCAGCGGCAGTAAAGCTAAAATCTGGAAAATGCGCAGCAGCATGCGTGAAAGGTAAACGGAGGTTTTGCTCAAATCGTGCGAGACGCGTAAAATACCACGAAAGTTTTCACCGCCGAGTTAATCAGACAACTTGCGAGGCGGTCTACAAATTTCGCTAAAGCGTCGCAGGCTCGAAAGATTGCCGCGACATGTTGTCAATCTTTTCAATAGGAGCTTGCATGTCACACGAATATCTATTTACTTCCGAATCGGTGTCCGAAGGTCATCCGGACAAAGTAGCCGACCAAATTTCCGACGCTATCCTTGATGCCATTCTTGATCAAGATCCGCGCGCGCGCGTAGCTGCTGAAACACTTTGTAATACCGGCTTAGTAGTGCTCGCTGGCGAAATCACCACCACGGCAAATGTGGATTACATCAAAGTAGCCCGCGATACGCTTAAAAGCATAGGCTATGACAACACTGATTTTGGTATTGATTACCGCGGTTGCGCAGTCATGGTTTGCTATGACAAACAGTCGCCAGATATTGCACAAGGCGTAGATGAAGGCAAAGGGATCGACCTGGACCAAGGTGCGGGTGACCAAGGTCTGATGTTTGGTTATGCCTGCAACGAAACACCTGAGCTGATGCCAGCGGCTATCCACTATGCGCATCGCATCGTTGAAAGACAGTCGCAGTTGCGCAAAGACGGTCGCTTGCCGTGGTTGCGTCCGGATGCAAAATCACAGGTAACACTCAAGTATGTCGATGGCAAGCCCGTTTCTATCGATACGATCGTTTTATCAACTCAGCATGCGCCAGAAATGGAGCACAAGCAGATAGAAGAAGCCGTCATTGAGCAAATTATAAAACCAGTCGTTCCTAAGGAATGGCTTAACGGCACCCGCTTTTTAGTTAATCCTACCGGTCGCTTTGTTATCGGTGGCCCACAAGGTGATTGCGGTCTCACAGGACGAAAAATTATTGTCGACACCTATGGTGGTGCAGCTCCTCATGGCGGCGGTGCATTCTCTGGTAAAGATCCCTCCAAGGTTGACCGTTCTGCTGCGTATGCAGGTCGTTATGTGGCAAAAAATATAGTTGCAGCTGGTTTGGCTGAGCGTTGCCAGATACAGATTTCTTATGCCATCGGTATTGCGAAACCTACTTCTGTCATGGTGACGACTTTTGGCACCGGTAAAGTCAGTGATGAAAAAATTGAGTCACTGGTTCGTGAGCATTTTGATTTGCGCCCTAAAGGTATTGTTTTGATGTTGGACTTACTGCGTCCCATTTATTGTAAGAGTGCTGCTTACGGTCACTTTGGTCGTGAAGAGCCTGAATTTACATGGGAACGTACCGACAAGGCTGCTGCATTGAAAGCCGCTGCGGGTCTCTGATAAATTAGATGTCATCATTTAAAGGGTGGGCTGGCATTTCGCAGCCTGCCCTTTTTCTTTGCTCAGAACACAGCGGTAAATCACCTTCATTTTTCAGCAATAAAAAAAATCACAACTGATACAGTCAGACTCATCGATCAGTTTCAGCTTGGATTACATGCGTATCTTTTCCCGACAATGTGTACGGATTGTCGGTGCTCTTTTTACTGTTTTTCAGCTGGCATTTGGGGCAGATGGTTTTGCACAAATCCAAAAGCCAGAGGTAAAAGCTGGGTTGCGGCCCAGATTATCCAACCATCTCGTGGTTCCCAGAGAAGTTGATCGGTTAATCATCACACCGAACGCAAGGCGCGGTAAGCAACTCGCTGACCAACTTGAACGCCGCAATGACAGTCATTTAGCAAACATCGCTACAGTGCCCCTGCGCGTTGAGAGGCAACTTTCCGGAAAAGCCCATCTCATTCAATTGGATAAAGCAGTCTCTGCAGAAGAAGCGCAATCGCTTGCGGCAAAGCTAGCAGACAATCCAGAGATTGAATCTGCTGAACCTGATTTACTCATGCAAGCGCATGGCATGACACCGAATGATCCTGGTTACTCAAGCTCACCTGGGCAGTGGCATTTCATGATGCCTATCTCCAGTAATTTAGGTGGAGCAGATCTGCCACCTGCGTGGGATATCACTCTAGGTAGCGGCGCAATTGATGTTGCCGTACTTGATACGGGTTATCGTCCTCATTCGGATTTGCAAGCCATGCTGCCAGGCTATGATTTTGTTAGCAGCGTTACGATGGCCAATGATGGTAACGGACGTGATGCAGATGCTAGCGATCCGGGCGATTTTGTGCGTGCCAATGAATGCGGTAACGGATGGCCGGCTGCACGTTCAAGCTGGCATGGTACGCATGTCATGGGAACCATTGCGGCACTGATGAACAATGGCTTATACGGTACAGGCATGGCGCCTAATGTTCGGATAGTTCCAGTTAGGGTGTTAGGTAAATGTGGCGGATATACCTCCGACATTATTGATGGAATGCGTTGGGCCGCTGGCTTAAGTGTCCCTGGCGCACCTAAAAATGTTTATCCAGCGCGCATCATCAATCTTAGTTTAGGTTTGGCAGGATCGTGTTCCAGAGCGTTTCAAGCGGCGATTAATGATGTCAATGCGGCTGGCGCCATCGTGGTGGTCTCGACGGGTAATGGCGGCTACAGCGAAGTGAATCAGCCCGCAAACTGTACAGGTACGATTGCGGTTACGGCTCACAGCATTGATGGAGATAGCGCTGATTACGCCAACCTTGGTGTGCAGACTCTGATTAGCGCGCCAGGTGGTGGTTGTGGGACTCTCGCACAGAGTTGCATAGAATTTTATTCATCCAATGGACTGGGGATTTATTCGCTAGGGAACACAGGAACCAACAGCCCCGTCGTAGATGGATATTCAATTAAATACGGTACCAGCATGGCGGCACCGCATGTGGCGGGTGCGATAGCCTTGCTGCTCTCACTAAATCCATCGCTATCACGCGATGAAATAGCTTCTGTACTTCGCGCATCGGCCAGACCTTTCCCGCCTATGAGTACTTGTGTAATGCGAGCTAATCAGGGTGTGTGTGGTGCAGGTTTGCTTGATGTGTACGCAGCACTGATGACGATAGCACCCGTAATTCATCTAACCAATGCGGATCAGGTAGTCGCACCTGGCGCTATTGTTATGCTGGATGCTGCATCATTTTCTCCCGGCGGTAGAGAGGTACTTAGTTATGCCTGGCAGGCGTCAGCTTCCAACAAAATTCCTGTTGTTATATCGGGTGCTGATACGGCCCATGCCAGTTTTGTCGCGCCAGCCACTGGGGTGTATCAGTTTTTAGTGGTTGTAAAAGACAGCAGTGGCTCAATCAGTAATGCCAGCGCCAGCGTACGGGTTAACAACGCTCCGCAAGTACACACGGTGTCGTCTCGTCAGGTTCGTGCAGGAGGCGCACTAACAATCAAGCTGCAGGCTCTGGACATCGATGGTGACAAGCCTGTGTTTCATGCGCTTTCATTGCCAGACGGAGCAAGCTTAACTGCCGCGGGCATTTTTACCTGGCCCCATGCTTCACCAGTAGGGTTGCACACGATCAGCGTAGCTGCCAGCGATAACTATGTGTCGAGTTCTCCACTGAATTTTACGGTTGAGGTGGTGCAAGGCAGTCTGGCAAAAGCCACTGCCAACACTATCAGCGGTTCAGGCGGCGGCGGTTCGATGGAGGTGGAGTGGTTAATTGCCATGGCTGGGCTACTGATCATTAGTAAGCGCCAACGTCTGCGCTTGGATTAACTATATTTCGTTACACTTTTCCGTGGGTATTGGTAATCGTCCGCGACTAAATATTTTCATAGCATTGTTTACCTTGATGCTGTGTATATCGTTATTATCAGTGTACCCAAAATTTTTGCCGCTGCTGATGTGGAATCGCGAGGCAATTACTGCAGGGGAGTGGTGGCGTTTGTTTAGTGCGCACATCGTTCATTTGGATAGTAGCCATTTGCAGCTTAATCTGATCGGGCTGGTGTTAATCGTAGTGAGCTTGTGTCAGAGCATGACATTGTGGGAATTGATCACCTTATTGGTGACGTGCGCATGCGGCACAAGTTATTTATTGTTGTATTTACAACCGAATTTACACTGGTATGTGGGTCTGTCTGGCGTGCTGCATGGCGTGTGGGCTGCAGCTGCCGCACTGTGCTGGATGGATTTGCAAAAACGCGTGGCAATGTGTGCTTGGTTTGTATTAATAGTGAAACTAATTTTTTCTAATCACGAAATAACAGATATGCCTGTGGTGTCTGATGCGCATGTGTATGGCGCTGCATCAGGCTTGGCTTGGGCTTGCTTGTGGTGGCTTGGTGAGCGCAAATCAATTTTCGATTAAAATACGCGCAGTCAAGGAGCGTTGCGACAGATTTCACTCTGCCAGGCTTGACGTTCACACAGCAACTGCGCTCACGTTACTTTTTTTCTAACGAAAGGAGGGCGTGATGAGCGCCGTATTAAAATCCGCGAGTACCCTCGACTACCACGTAGCAGATCTCAGCCTAGCTGAGTGGGGTAACAAAGAAATCCGCATTGCAGAAACCGAAATGCCAGGACTAATAGCGATTCGTGAAGAGTTTGCCTCTGCACAGCCGCTAAAAGGTGCGCGTATCACGGGTTCGTTGCACATGACGATACAGACAGCTGTACTGATACAAACACTCGAGGCTCTGGGTGCCAAAGTTCGCTGGGCTTCATGCAACATTTATTCAACTCAAGACCATGC
>JAJTGE010000071.1 GCA_021298555.1 Oxalobacteraceae bacterium | reverse complement strand
GCTTTCGCCAAGCTTAAAGGTTTCATCCTTACCAAATAAAGACCCCGCAGCGAGCTGGATGCCGGCTTGCTGCGTGAGCAACCCGAAACGGAGAGTGATATGGCAATTTTGGAAGTGCAAGTACCCCAGCTGTCGGAGTCAGTTGCTGAGGCAACGTTGCTGCAGTGGCATAAAAAAGTCGGTGAAGCAGTAGCGCGTGATGAAAATCTCATAGATATTGAAACCGACAAAGTAGTACTGGAATTACCAGCACCTGCGCAGGGCGTCATCATAGAAATAATTCGCGGCGATGGTAGTACGGTAGTCGCTGGCGAGGTAATCGCACGTATCGACACAGAAGCATCGGCATCAGTGGCTGCACCTGCTGCTGCTCCCGCGGCGGCGGCACCCAAAGCAGCAGCTGCTCCCGTAGTGGCTGCTGTGGCAAGCAGCAGTATTGCTATGCCTGCTGCAGCCAAAATGCTGGCTGAAAACAAACTCTCTGCCGATGCGGTTGCTGGTACAGGCAAAGATGGTCGGGTTACCAAGGGCGATGTCATCAATGCCTTGAGCCAGCCAGCCAAGGCCGCTGCACCCGCTGCACGTCCAGCATTACCTTCGGTTGCTGTGCCTGCGTTGGATCTTGGTGATAGGCCTGAGCAGCGTGTTCCTATGAGTCGGCTGCGGGCGCGTATTGCCGAGCGTTTGCTTGAATCTCAAGCGACTAACGCCATTCTGACGACCTTTAACGAGGTCAATATGCAGCCCATCATGGATCTGCGTAATAAATACAAAGACAAATTCGAAAAAGAGCATGGTGTGAAGCTCGGCTTTATGTCGTTCTTTGTTAAAGCGGCTGTCGCCGCATTGAAAAAATACCCGGTGTTGAATGCCTCTATCGATGGTAACGATGTGGTGTATCACGGCTTTTTCGATATCGGTATCGCTGTGGGTTCGCCGCGTGGTTTGGTAGTTCCGATTTTGCGCAATGTGGATCAGATGACGATTGCAGAAATCGAGAAAAAGATAGGTGATTTTGGTCAGAAGGCCAAAGATGGCAAGCTGACTCTGGATGATCTGACTGGAGGTACATTTTCCATATCCAATGGCGGTGTATTTGGATCGATGTTGTCTACTCCAATTATTAATCCACCGCAGTCAGCGATTTTAGGTGTGCACGCTACGAAAGATCGGGCAGTTGTTGAAAATGGTCAGATCGTAATTCGCCCTATGAACTACCTCGCTCTGTCATATGACCACCGGATTATCGATGGCCGTGAAGCCGTGTTGGGTCTGGTGGCGATGAAAGAAGCGCTGGAAGATCCGGCACGACTCTTACTCGATCTGTAAGGGGCTGCCATGTCAAAAACATTTGATGTTGTTGTCATCGGTGGTGGTCCCGGCGGCTATATTGCGGCTATACGTGCGGCTCAGTTAGGTATGTCGGTGGCGTGTGTCGACGAATGGAAAAATGAACAAGGCGGCCCAGCGCCAGGCGGTACCTGTACCAATGTTGGTTGTATACCTTCCAAGGCTTTGTTGCAATCATCTGAGCATTTTGAGCATGCATCACATAGCCTAGAAGAGCACGGCGTTGAGATCAAAGGCGTTAAGCTCAATCTTGCTCAAATGCAGGGCCGTAAAGATGGCGTTGTTAAGCAAAACAACGATGGCATTTTGTATTTGTTCAAGAAGAACAAAGTCAGTTTCTTTCACGGCAGAGGCTCGTTTATCAGCGCTGGGGCACAGGGATACCATATTGCCGTATCAGGAACCTCGACTGAAACACTCATAGCCAAGCATGTAATTATCGCAACCGGCTCCATACCCCGTGAATTACCCGGTACACCGTTTGATGAAACACAGATTCTTTCCAATACAGGCGCATTGGCTTTGGATGCAGTGCCCAAGCGACTAGGCGTGATTGGTGCTGGTGTCATTGGTTTGGAAATGGGTAGTGTGTGGCGTCGCTTAGGTTCGGATGTAACCATACTCGAGGCCATGCCCGTGTTTTTGGGAGCGGTAGACGAAACTATTGCCAAAGAAGCGCACAAGCTCTTTCTGAAGCAAGGTCTTAAAATCGAGATGGGTGTAAAAATTGGCACCATCAAATCGGGTAAAGAAATCAGCCTCGAGTACGTCGACGCTCAAGGCAAGGAGCACAAAGCCCTATTTGACAAGCTCATCGTATCGATTGGGCGCATTCCCAACACCATAGGTTTGTCACCTGAAGCTGTGGGCCTACAGCTTGATGAACGCGGTTTTATTGTGGTTGATGATCATTGCCGCGCCAGCTTGCCTAACGTGTGGGCGGTGGGTGATGTCGTACGTGGCCCTATGTTGGCGCACAAGGCCGAAGAAGAGGGTGTTGCGGTTGCTGAGCGTATCGCAGGACAAAATGGTCATGTGAATTTTGTGACGATACCCTGGGTTATTTATACCTCGCCTGAAATTTCATGGGTGGGTAGAACAGAGCAACAACTTAAGGCTGATGGCGTTGCATATAAGTCTGGCAGTTTCCCGTTTTTAGCTAATGGCCGTGCGCGTGCATTGGGTGATACATCGGGCATGGTGAAGTTTTTAGCCGATGCAAAAACTGACGAAATTTTGGGTGTGCATATCGTAGGGCCCATGGCGTCCGAACTTATCGCCGAAGCAGTGGTAGCTATGGAATTTCGGGCCTCGGCTGAGGATATTGCACGTATCTGCCATGCACATCCGACCTTATCGGAAGCTACCAAAGAAGCTGCGTTGGCCGTTGATAAGCGGGCACTTAATTTCTGATTTTTTGTATGCCTTTTTTAGGCGGTTATACCTATCGCGGATAGTGGTCGACATCGCGCCCTTGTGAATGTGAAAATTTTCCCATGAACGTACGCGAATTCTACGAAAAAATTCTCGCTGACCGAGGGTATCAGTCGGACCCATCACAACTGTTGGCGGTCGATAGGTTGCAACGAGCCTACGATGAATGGGCAGCCTATCTTTCGCGCCGCTCTAGCCGTCTCAGACGCATGATTCTTCATCCCGATTTACCGAGAGGTATGTATCTGTGGGGGGGTGTTGGTCGCGGCAAATCATTTTTAATGGACAGCTTTTACGCGGTCATCCCACTCAAACGTAAGACGCGCGTCCATTTCCATGAATTCATGCGTGATGTACACCGTGCATTGGATGAACAAAAAAATGTTGAAGATCCGCTTGAGAATGTTGCGGCAAAAATAGCGCGACGTTTCCGCCTAATTTGCTTTGATGAATTTCATGTCTCAGATATCGCTGATGCAATGATTTTGTATAACCTTATGAAGTCGTTGTTCGATCGAGGCGTATGTTTTGTCATTACGTCTAATTATCATCCAGATGGACTTTACCCTGATGGGTTGCATCGCGACCGCATGCTGCCTGCGATAGAGCTTTTAAAAACTAAATTGGATGTTATTAATATTGATGCGGGTATTGATTACCGCAGACGCGTAATGGAGCAGGTTGAGGCTTATAAAACCCCACTTGGCCCGGCAGCTGATAGCGCGTTATTGCACGCCTTTGTTTCTATTGCCGAAGCGGGCGAGGAAGACCCCAGAATCACGATAGAATCGCGGGAGATTTCCTGCGTGCGGCGTGCTGGTGGCGTGATATGGTTTGACTTTGCTACCCTGTGCGGTGGCCCTCGGTCACAGAACGATTATCTTGATATCGCCCATCGTTTTCATACGGTGATTTTGTCAGATGTACCGCGCATGACGGCAGAGATGGCTTCTGAGGCCAGGCGTTTTACCTGGTTGATTGATGTGTTGTATGACCACCGTATTAAGCTCATTATGTCAGCTGCTGTAGCTGCAGATTTACTTTATACCGAAGGTTTGATGTCTAATGAGTTTCACCGTACTGTTTCGAGAATCATGGAAATGCAATCTAAAGAGTATAAAGAAAGCATGCGACTAAGTGCGGCATCAGCTGGCATGGTCTAAGGAACCCAATGAAACCTATCCACCGAGCTATACATCATGCTGTAGTTTTTTTTATGCTGTTGCAATTATCCGCTGTGCCAGTGCGGGCCGAGGTGCTGGAGCAGTCCCTACTAGCTAACTATCCTGCGGGCTCTATTAGCTCTGCAGAATTGGCAAAGATGGCGCTGACAGAAGTAGATGTTGTTCGCGATGAGATCGAGCGACGCTTTACTCAAAGCCGTACTGATTGCATGAATAAATTTTTTATGTCGCGATGCATAGCCGATGCCAAAGAAATTCGCCGCGCCGCGTTGTATAACATTCGAAAAGTAGAAGTAGAGGCCAATGCTTTTCTACGTAAAGACAGAGTGGTGGAACGCGAGCGTAGAATTGCTGAACGACAGAACCGTGCGGTCCGACCCTTGGATGGTCCGTCCATACCTATTTCAGGCGCGGCACGCGAAAGTACTAACCCTAAGTCTGAACCTGCTGTGAGTGAGCCTAGTCAGCCTGAGAAACCCTGATGGATCCAGATTTGGTCAGAAGTCGAGTTGTGGAGCTAGAAATTGAGCATCGTGACCTTGACACGGCGATTGAGTCGTTAAGCGTATCCCCAACAGTAGATGCCTTGCAGCTTCAACGACTTAAAAAGCGTAAGCTGCAACTGAAAGACCAGATCATTCAACTTAAAATGCAATTAATTCCAGACATACCAGCGTAAATGCTAAGGTTGGACGTCGTGTTACCAGCTTGTCGATTTCTGTATTGTTTTACAGATTTAGATTTATCACTTATCACTTAATTATTCGGAAGCGTATTTGACTGACATTGCCACACATACTGCTACCGAAGCGACTACGGGCGTACATGATGCTGAAATCGACGCATTATTTTCTGCGACAGGTGTGCTGGCAAAGGGTATAGCAGGTTTTAGACCACGCCAATCGCAAACCGATATGGCGCGAGCTGTAGCCAACACGATTCATTCCTGCGCCACCTTGCTGGCTGAAGCGGGTACGGGCACGGGTAAAACCTTTGCCTACCTTGTTCCTGCGTTAATGTGGGGCGGCAAAGTCATCATCTCGACCGGCACCAAAAACCTTCAAGACCAACTTTTTTTACGCGATATTCCTGTCGTGCGTGCAGCTATGCATGTGCCGGTCACGGTGGCCCTGCTCAAAGGGCGCGCTAATTATCTCTGTCATTTTCATTTAGATCGAACTCAGCAAAATGGTCGGCTTACATCGCGCGACGATGTTGGTTATTTGCGTGAGATTTCGCGCTTTGCTAAAACAACGGCCAGCGGTGACAAAGCAGAGTTATCGCGCGTTCCTGAAAACGCACTGATCTGGAATCTGGTCACCTCTACCAGAGATAATTGTCTGGGTGCTGAATGTACGCACTATCAGGATTGTTTTGTCATGAAGGCGCGTAAAGAAGCTCAGCAGGCCGATGTGGTGGTGGTTAATCATCATCTTTTTTTCGCTGATGTCGCTTTAAAAGATACTGGGGTAGCAGAGTTACTGCCCAGTGCTAACACCATTATTTTTGATGAGGCGCATCAGCTACCTGATACCGCTACTTTATTTTTTGGCGATACGGTATCCACATCGCAGGTGATGGAGCTGTGCCGTGATGTTTTGGCAGAAGGCCTGACTCACGCGCGCGATGGCGTTGATTGGGGTGCCTTGGTAAGCACAGTTGAAAAAGCGGCGCGCGATTTGCGTTTAACTTTCCCGCCTGAAGGTACGCGACTCGCACTAGAGCAAATTGCCAGTAGCAGTCCTTTTTTTCCAGCACTAGAGCACTTAAAGGCCATGCTGAAGCAGATGGCTGAAGTGCTCTCTACACAGGCTGAGCGAGCAGAAACCATAGAGCAATGCAGAGTCCGTGCGATAGAACTGAATGTGCAGCTGGAAGCCTGGAACCATACATCACTACACGACGATCAGGCAGCCAAGGTTTTATGGATCGAAGCTTTTTCTCAAGCCTTGCAACTTCATCAGACGCCGCTATCCATTGCACCTATCTTTAGCAAACAACGTGAAGGCCCGCCGCGCAGCTGGATTTTTACATCAGCTACATTGGCTGTAAAAAATGATTTTTCGCATTACACCGATCAGCTTGGCTTATCCAATGAGCCCGCAAAATCCTGGCCTAGCCCATTTGATTACGCCAAACAGGCACTCTTATATGTGCCAGCCCAACTGCCTGCGCCGAATTCACCGGGCTACACCGACGCAGTAGTTGATGCGGCATTACCAGTCATCGAAGCAGCAGGCGGTCGTGCTTTTTTATTGTGTACGACATTAAGAGCGGTTAAGCGTGCCGCTGAGCGTTTGCGCGTAGCCTTTGAAGAGAAAAAATTTGACTGGCCTTTGCTGGTTCAGGGCGAGCTGGGCCGAACAGAATTGCTGTCGCAATTTCGCGCATCAGGTAATGCGGTGTTAGTGGGTAGTCAGAGTTTTTGGGAAGGAGTGGATGTGCGTGGTGAAGCCTTGTCGGTGGTAATCATTGATAAATTACCGTTCGCACCACCCGATGATCCTGTATTGGCAGCGCGAATTGCAGAAATGGAAAAACGTGGCCTGAATGGTTTTATGCAGCATCAGTTACCAGAAGCCATAATCAATCTGAAGCAAGGGGCTGGACGTTTGATACGCGATGAGAATGATCGTGGTGTACTCATGATTTGTGATCCCCGACTGATTTCTAAACCGTACGGCCGCCGAATTTGGCAAAGCCTTCCGCCATTTACGCGTACGCGTGAATTAGCCACGGTGCAGCAGTTTCTTGCACTCAGACCGAATTAGGTCGATCTGGAAATGTAATGTTGTGTCGAACTCGATGCGTATCCGCGTTAATGTCTAATCGAAAGATGAAATGCGCAATAGACACAATGCTTGCGTTTATCTAGAAATTTCCCCGATGATTGCTGGGTAATTGCCACACAATCAGTCAGACTTGTGCATGTCAATTGAGCGCTCTCAAAGCTAAGTTTTTGTGCTCCTGCGTTCAGGTAAAATCATACCCATGAAAATCCTGATTAGTAACGACGATGGTTATTTGGCACCAGGCATTAATGCGCTGGCCGATCAACTCGCTAGCATTGCGGAGATCGTCGTGGTGGCGCCCGACAGTAACCGGTCGGGTTCGTCCAACTCGCTCACCCTGGACCGTCCCTTGCGCATGGTGAAGGCTGCCAATGGTTTTTATTCGATTAATGGCACCCCCACCGACTGCGTGCACATTGCCCTGACCGGTATGCTGGAAGAAAAACCTGACATGGTTGTTTCTGGCATCAACCAAGGGCAGAACATGGGCGACGATACCCTGTATTCAGGTACGGTAGCAGCGGCGACCGAAGGTTACTTATTTGGCATTCCTGCTATTGCTTTTTCCCAGGTAGACCATGGCTGGCTTTATTTGGATGCTGCTGCGCGCGCTGCCAAAGATTTCGTTATGCGCAGGTTAGATCAATTGCATCGACCTTTTCTTCTTAACGTGAATATTCCCAATTTGCCTTACGAAAAATTGCAGCGCGTGGTGCCTACACACTTGGGCAAGCGCCATGAGTCTGAGCCTGTCATAAAAACGCACGATCCTCATGGCAATGAGATTTTCTGGATAGGCCCAGCAGGTAAGGCAAAAGACGCGGGCGAGGGCACAGATTTTCATGCGGTTGCTAATGGGTGTATTTCGGTTACGCCATTGCAGATCGATCTGACTCACATAACGCAGCTCGAACGTCTACGGCAGGCACTTGCATGAGCCAGGGACATGAACCTCCCAAAAAACGTTTTCCACTCACCCTGGATTTTGTAACGGGCCCAGCTGACAGGAAAAAGTCGTCAGCCTCTCCGCGTTTAAATAGCTTGCAGACCGCTACCCGTAATGCAGCCCAACACGCTCCGGAACCCAATACGGTGACTGCGCCAAATTTGTTAGCTCGCACACACTCGTTTCCATCCATGCAGAAGCCACCTCAAGCTGGCTTGCACAAACCTGTCGACTCGCCATTAATTTCTGATGCAGTTCGTAAGGCAATGATTCAACGGCTTGCTCAGCAGGGTATTAAAGACGCCACCGTTTTAGCAGCGATGGAAGCGGTGCCTCGTCATATGTTTATCGAACCCGGACTAGCTAGCCAAGCCTATATTGATGCGTCATTACCTATTGGCTATCACCAGACCATATCTCAGCCCTACATCGTAGCGCGCATGATTGAGGTTCTTCGAGATGGCATAGAGGGAAAAATGTCACGCGTGCTGGAGATAGGTACGGGCTGTGGTTATCAAGCGGCAGTACTAGCGCAGGTCGCCGATCAAGTTTATTCGATAGAACGTATACGTCCGCTTCATGAGCAAGCCCGCAATAATCTGCGGTCCTTACTCATTCCAAATCTTCGGCTGCATTATGGTGATGGGATGTTAGGCTTGCCGCAAATTGGTTCGTTCGATGGCATTATCTTGGCTGCAGCAGGTATGGAGGTGCCGCAGGCATTGTTGGATCAAATGGCCGTGGGCGGCAGGCTGGCAGCACCCGTAGGCACGCGTAATCAAGAGCTACGACTGATACGCAGAA
>JAJTGE010000011.1 GCA_021298555.1 Oxalobacteraceae bacterium | reverse complement strand
AGCTTGGCTGAACCTTGAATGATCGGCAAATCGTCGCCCGGGAAATCGTACTTGGATAGGAGTTCGCGAACTTCCATCTCGACCAACTCCAACAGCTCGGCGTCGTCGACCATGTCGCACTTGTTCAAGAACACGATGATGTAAGGAACGCCCACCTGACGTGCCAACAAAATGTGCTCACGGGTCTGTGGCATTGGGCCGTCCGCAGCGGAGCACACCAAAATCGCGCCGTCCATCTGCGCAGCACCAGTAATCATGTTCTTCACATAGTCAGCGTGGCCTGGGCAATCAACGTGTGCGTAGTGACGGTTTTGTGTCTCGTACTCAACGTGGGCCGTATTAATCGTAATACCGCGCGCTTTCTCTTCTGGCGCCGCATCAATCTGGTCGTAGGCTTTCGCCTCACCACCAAACTTCTTCGACAACACCGTCGCAATCGCCGCCGTCAGGGTCGTCTTGCCATGATCCACATGACCAATCGTGCCCACATTCACGTGCGGTTTGTTCCGCTCAAACTTGCCTTTTGCCATCTTGTGCTCCTAACTATTTGATGAGAATGTTCAGGCACGCGCCCGACACTAACTAAAACAATAAATCTGGTGCCCTTGACGTGGATCGAACACGTGACCTCTCCCTTACCAAGGGAGTGCTCTACCACTGAGCTACAAGGGCCAATCTGTTGCCCGTTGCTCCAGTCAAACCAGGGCACGTCCAACAAAAACTTTGGAGCGGGTGAAGGGAATCGAACCCTCGTCATAAGCTTGGAAGGCTTCAGCTCTACCATTGAGCTACACCCGCAAGGGCGACAACCTCGGCCACTACCACTGCTCAATTCGTCTACAAAACTTTTAACAATTACATACCTGGTGGAGGGGGCTGGATTCGAACCAGCGTACTCGCAAGAGGGCAGATTTACAGTCTGCTGCCATTAACCACTCGGCCACCCCTCCGCAGGGAACCGCATACTGTAGGGTAGAGCACTGGTTTTGTCAATTGGAATTATCCCGTAACCCTTGTTTTCGCAAGGATTTTCAGGAAATCTTGAGGTATTGAATAAACAGCCAAAGGCTCACACTAGCCTTACAACAGCGGCAACAATAAAGGCTAGCAACGACCAAACCAAAGTGGAGCCGAAAGGCAAACAAAACACTATGCTGCGAAAACGAAACCGCACGTCTCCAGGGACTTTACCCACATAAAATTTATCAAGAAACGGTAAAAGTGGATAAAAGATAGTAAATAACAAGAAAATAGCAAAAACCCAGCGAATCAATGGAGCTCCTTTAGACGAATCTAGAAATCAGTGCAACAACTAAGGAGATCAAAATGGTGGAAGCAAACGGTAGAAATATTTTTTTACCAAAAAAACGAAATCTCACATCGCCAGGCAGGTGTCCAATCCCTAACCGCTCCAGCCACGGCAATAATGAAGAAAATACCATCAACACGAGGAATATGATTATCAACCAACGAATCATTGATTCATCCATGGTAGTGAACACACACTTTTACTCATAACCTATAGCTTTGATCGTTGACCGCAACTGGCTGCGGTAGCTCCATTCGACTCGAAAGTAATAGCACTTTAAAAAGTTCACCCATCTCGGCCGGTGATGTCAGCTTCTGGACCGCGTTTGCCATGGGCAACCAAAGGTTTGCCTCTTCTGGACGTTTTTTTTCTAGCAACTGCGGCAAGCCGGCACTGAGCAAAAAGGCAGCCTGGGTCATGTATGCGGCCACCTCAAGGCCCTCCTCTAGACCTACACGAGCCAAAGCAGTGAAATCCACATGCGCAGTTATGTCCTGAAGGCCTACATGAAGAAAAGGGTCGCCGTGCGCATGATGTCGATAGTGGCACATCAACGTGCCCCGGTTGCGCTGGGAATGATAATACTCTCGGGCAGGAAACCCATAATCAATCAAAACCCCCATTCCACCCTCGCCGGCATTCAGCATATCGGCCATCAAGCGCACGAAACCTTCCTGCTGAGGGTGAACTTCGGTGAGATAACCTTCTGGCAAATCATAGCTGTCCGGAATGCGGCGGCAGATTTCCTGATCAGCCACACGATCAGCAAACACAAACTGACCATCACTGATAGCCACCCCTCGCTCTAACCACTGTCCGTTTTTACGAACTACTAGAGGGACAGGCATAGCATCAAGCACCTCATTGCAAAGCACTAAGCCAGAAAAAACCGGCGGCGGCGCTAGCAGCCAGGAGACGTTATCGTCGCCACGCAAACGTAGCTGCTGACGCTCCCGCAAATCAGATGACAATTCCACTATGAAGTAATCAGCGATTTCCAGGCCAATGTCTCGCGCCGTCTGCAGAAAATCTTCGGCTAATTTACCGCTACCGGCACCAAACTCCAGTACCCTGAGAGGTCCTTGAAGGGCAAGTGATGATGCAAAGGTCGCCAAAGTGGCGCCAAATAAATCCGTCATTTCGGGCGCGGTTGTAAAATCTCCGCCTTTACCCAGTTTGGTGGCGCCGCCCGCGTAATAACCTAGGTTTTGAGCATACAGCGCCAGTTCCATGTATCGGGCAAATGAAATCCAGTTCTGACTGGCGTGAATTTCCTTCCGAATCAGTGTTTCTAGCTCGCGAGATACCGATAGTGCATCAGTAGAAGGGTAGGAAAATTGCATTTCGCTATTGTAGAGAACACAGCACCGGGAAACGCAGATTTTTTATTTACAGCCGGATCGACCACCACTACTACGCACTCAAATGAAGCCAAACAGCACGACCCGAACTGCTTTAGTTACCGGCGCCGCTAAGCGCCTGGGGCGTGCGATTGCGTGTGGGCTGGCTGCGAATGGCTGGGATATTGCTGTGCACTTTCATACGTCGGAGCTACAAGCCCTAGAAACTGTTGATCAGGTCAAGGCAATGGGGCGACGTGCGGTGGCGGTGGGCTGTGATCTTTCCGATGAATCCTCAGTGCTTGAATTGATCTTGCGAGCATCGGAAATCTTGGGGCCTATTTCATGCGTAGTAAACAGTGCATCCGTTTTCGATTACGACGATGCCAGTTCATTTTCAATTGCAAAGCTCAATGTGCACATGCACGCCAATGTAGCAGCGCCCATACTACTTGCGCAGGCGCTGCACAACGCAACACCCGATGGTGATCAAGCAGTTGTTATTAACTTGCTTGATCAAAAACTTTACAACATGAACCCAGACTTTCTGTCCTACACACTTTCAAAGTCTGCATTACAAACAGCAACAACCATGCTGGCGCAGTCGCTGGCACCTAAGTTACGTGTGGTTGGCCTTGCTCCGGGGCTAACGCTGGTGTCTGGAGATCAGAGCCAATCGCAATTTGACTATGCTCACAAACAAACACCTCTGGGGAAAAGCAGCACGCCCGACGATATTGTCGACGCTGTTTGTTATCTAGCCAATGCCAAGGCCGTAACAGGTACAGTTTTGGTGGTTGATGGAGGGCAGCATCTCACGCCGCTTTACAGAGACGTTATGTTCCTCCCCAAGGAATAACATCCAATATCATTTTTTTGACGAATTTATGCCCTCATTATTAGCCTATCCAAAATTATCTGATTGTCGTCGTCTTTTTCTGCGTAACTATGAAGTCATGAGTAATATTGGCGTTCATGATTTCGAAAAAATGAGTGAGCAGCGCGTACTTTTTAATGTCGCACTTTTTATTCCACTGTTAAGTTCTACGCCTATGCAAGATGAACTCGCCGAAGTTGTAGATTATGATTTTATACGCGAGACCATTAAATCGTGTGTGGGTAGAGGACACATACAATTGCAAGAAACTCTGTGTGATGAAATCGCACAATTATTACTTAAGCACCCCAAAGTCAGAGCCGCACTGGTTTCAACGGAGAAGCCAGATGTGTATACAGATTGTGAGTCTGTAGGAGTTGAAATATTTCATATTAAAGAGTCATGAGATGATCGCCACAGCTACAACGCCTAGTATCAAGCAGGCAGAAAAAATTGCCTATGAAAATAATAAACTACATAAAAGGCTATGCCGCCTTGTAGGCGAAGCCATCGGCGATTTCACCATGATAGAAGAAGGCGACAAGGTCATGGTGTGCCTCTCTGGAGGCAAAGACAGTTATGCACTACTCGACATTCTTCTTACCCTGCGTGAACGCGCACCCATAGATTTTGATATCGTCGCAGTAAATCTCGATCAAAAACAACCGAATTTTCCTGCTGAAGTTTTGCCGAATTATCTACGCAGCATGAACGTACCGTTCCACATAGAAAACCAAGATACTTATAGCATCGTTAAACGCGTCATCCCAGAAGGTAAAACGACGTGTTCACTTTGCTCTCGTCTACGCCGCGGCATTTTGTATCGAGTCGCTGACGAATTAGGCGCTACCAAAATAGCGCTGGGTCATCACAGAGACGATATTTTAGAAACCTTTTTTCTAAATATGTTTTTTGGGGGGAAACTCAAAAGCATGCCTGCCAAACTGCAATCGGATGATGGCAAGCACATCGTTATTCGGCCTCTGGCGTATGTGCGTGAAATTGACACAGAACGATACGCCGCAGTGAAAAATTTTCCTATCATTCCCTGTGACTTGTGCGGCAGTCAGGAAAATTTACAACGTAAACAAATCAAAAATATGTTACGCGAGTGGGATAAAAAACATCCCGGTCGAGTAGAAAGTATTTTTTCCTCACTTTCTACCGTTGTACCATCCCATTTACTGGATAGATCCCAATTTGATTTCGCCGGATTGAAAATCACGGGTGAAGAGACCCCAGATGGAGATATCGCATTTGATGACGAACCCTGCGCAAGCCCGCATACAAATACCTTGAGCATACAAACTATACAGTTACATAATCAACGAACCACAAAACATAGCGATGTCGAAAACGATTGATCGCCGCTAAAAATCCACAAACTTATGCAATCGCCAGCGAGATTAACGATGGCGTGCATGCTAGAATTTTGAACTTCTTATTATTCTGCCTATGAACGTCGTCATACTCGCTGCAGGCATGGGAAAACGGATGCAGTCCGACCTGCCCAAGGTTCTGCACGCTTTGGCAGGCAAGCCACTGCTCTCTCACGTTATCGATACCGCTCGACAGCTCTCGCCTACCTGCTGCTGCGTTGTGTACGGCCATGGCGGCGAACTAGTGCCCACACGACTAGCAGCTGACGATCTTCACTTTGTGCTGCAAGAGCCTCAATTAGGTACAGGCCATGCCGTCATGCAGGCGACATCACTACTTCATGATGATCAACCCACGCTGGTGCTGTATGGCGACGTGCCACTTACAAGCGATGCCACATTACGATCGCTCATCGACAAAGCGAGTAACAATAAACTCGCCATCCTTACTATCACTATGGAGGACCCCACAGGTTATGGCCGCATCGTCCGAGAAGAACATAAGATCGTTCGTATCGTTGAACATAAAGATGCCAATGAAGCCGAGCTTCAAATCCATGAGGTCAATACCGGTATTCTGATTGCACCTACTCGCCAATTAAAAGATTGGCTTTCCAGGCTGTCAAACCATAATGCGCAGGGTGAATACTATTTAACTGACATCATCGCGCTCGCCGTCGACGATGGCGTCAGCATAGACTCAGCACAGCCAGCCCATGCATGGGAAACCTTAGGCGTTAACAGCAAAGTGCAGCTAGCAGAACTTGAGCGCATACATCAACACAACCTCGCACAACAGCTACTGGAAGAAGGTGTCACCCTCGCCGACCCTGCTCGTATCGATATTCGCGGCGAGCTGCATTGTGCTCGTGATGTGAGCATTGATGTTGGTTGCGTATTCGAAGGTAACGTAATGATTGGCCAAGGAGTGACCATAGGTGCGTACTGCGTGATTAAGAATTCACGCATTGCTGACAATGTAAACATCAAGCCGTTTACGCACATTGATGAAGCAACGATAGGTAGCGATTCACAGATAGGTCCTTATGCACGTCTGCGACCGGGCACTGTACTAGGCTCCGAGGTTCATGTTGGTAATTTCGTTGAAATAAAAAATAGTGAATTCGGCGCGCATAGCAAAGCCAATCACTTAGCCTATGTTGGCGATACCACCGTGGGATTACGTGTAAACATTGGTGCCGGCACTATTACCTGCAACTACGATGGCGCTAATAAACACCGCACGGTGATAGAAGACGATGCATTCATAGGTAGCGACACACAATTAGTTGCTCCAGTCACCGTCGGTAAAGGCGCAACCATAGGCGCTGGAACCACCCTCACCAAAGATGCGCCACCCGACAGTCTTACTGTGTCGCGTGCCAGACAAACCAGCATTGCGGGTTGGCAGCGGCCCGTAAAGCAAAAGAAATAGGAATTCCCATGTGCGGCATTGTTGGTGCAGTCGCTCAGCGCGACATCGTTCCCGTACTCATTGAAGGCTTAAAGCGACTGGAATACCGAGGTTACGATTCATGCGGAGTCGCCGTGCATCAGCAAGGGCTCAAACGTTCACGTAGTGTGTCGCGTGTCGCCGAACTCGAATCACAAATAACCGAGTCGCATTTCACTGGTCACACAGGTATTGCACATACGCGTTGGGCTACGCATGGCGCACCAGCGACTAATAATGCTCACCCTCATTTCTCGTCTAAAAACGATGAAGCGCGAATTGCTGTTGTTCACAACGGCATCATAGAAAATTATGAAGAAATTCGTAATGAATTAACAAAGCTTGGTTATGTGTTCGAATCCCAGACCGATACCGAAGTTATTGCTCATTTAATTAATGAACTCTATGACGGTGATTTGCTACGCACAGTACAAAAAACCGTTAAGCGCTTGCATGGTGCATTTGCGATTGCCGTTTTTTGTAAAGACGAGCCCAAACGTGTCGTTGGTGCTCGCCAGGGTTGCCCCTTGGTGGTGGGTGTAGGTCAAGGTGAAAATTTTCTCGCTTCCGATGCCATGGCTTTGGCGGGCACTACCGATCAAATCATCTATCTGGAAGAAGGCGATGTCGTCGATGTTGGCTTAAGTGGCATCAGCATCACCGATCGCTCAGATCATCCAGTAAGCCGTACTGCGCAAACTGTAAATGCGTATTCGGGCGCAATTGAACTTGGACCGTATCGTCACTACATGCAGAAAGAAATCTTCGAGCAGCCGCGCGCCATTGGTGACACCCTCGAAGGCATACTGGGTTTTAGTCCTGATGTATTTGGCGCGACGGCAAGCGATGTTTTTGCTGATATTAACGCCATACACATACTCGCCTGCGGTACCAGCTACTACTCTGGCATGACTGCTAAATACTGGCTGGAATCATTAGCTGGAATTCCAACTCAAGTTGAAATCGCCAGTGAATATCGCTACCGCGAACCCGCTGTAAATCCCAACGCCCTCATTGTCGTTATATCTCAGTCGGGCGAAACTGCCGATACAATTGCAGCGCTCAAATACGCCAAAGAATTAGGACATCGCTTTTCGCTATCAATATGCAATGTCGCGACCTCGGCCATGGTGCGTGAAACCACCCTGTCGTATCTCACGCGCGCAGGTGTAGAAATTGGCGTAGCCTCGACTAAAGCCTTCACCACTCAATTAGCTGCCTTATTTTTGCTGACCCTCACCTTGGCAAAACTTCGCGGTCGGCTGGATACCCCAGCTGAAGCGGCTCATCTGAAAAATCTGCGTCATTTACCAGCGGCACTGACTGCCGTGTTAGCGCTGGAGCCGCAAATCATTGCCTGGGCTGATGCCTTTGCTCGAAAAGAGAATGCTCTCTTTCTAGGACGTGGGCTGCATTACCCTATTGCCTTAGAAGGCGCTCTCAAACTGAAAGAAATTTCGTATATCCACGCAGAAGCCTATCCCGCTGGCGAGCTCAAGCACGGGCCATTAGCGCTCGTTACTGAAGATATGCCCGTGGTCACCGTAGCGCCGAATGATGCGCTGATAGAGAAACTCAAATCCAACATGCAAGAAGTTCGCGCACGCGGCGGACAGCTGTATGTATTTGCCGATGCCGATTCACGTATTTCACCTAGCGATGGCATACACGTCATCCGCCTGCCAGAACATTACGGCTTGCTCTCGCCTATCTTGCATGTCGTACCCCTGCAATTACTGGCGTATCACACGGCGTTAGCTAAAGGCACCGATGTCGATAAACCTCGCAACCTTGCGAAGTCAGTGACTGTGGAATAAGCAATAACCGCGCACCAAAATAAAACATTTTTTTATTTGTAATAGCTAAATGCAGCTTGGTGCTTAGTTATGGTGCGCACTAAATAAGTGCTTTTATTTTATGTGTCGATATGCGGTCAGATACAAAGAAGGTAGATAAAAAAATTTGAAAAAAATTTTTATTTTGCGACTTTTTCCCTTTTGATGTTACGAAGCTAATTGAGAAGCTAACTGCAGATCAATAATGATTGATATGCAAGCACTCATTCAATTAATTTCTTCATTCTATGGAATCCACATCATGCCACGCATAGGAAAAAATACGGCTGTCGATAACAGCTCAGAAATAATCGACCATATTGATTCTCACTCCAGTTCTGCTAGCTTTTCTGAAAGTAGCCAAGGCTCAGGTGATGAAGGGATTACTATCCCAGGAACCACTACGCCCGTTACTACCACTCCACCCTCGATAGAACCCACCCCTGGCTTACTTTCATCACCCTTAAAAACAATCATCGGTACGTTCTGTGCACTCACTGCTGTAGGTGGCGGCGTCCTAGTAATTTACGGCGGAAACGCTTTAAATAACCCGGAAGATAGTCAGGGCTTAATGCATCGCACAATGCTGGGTATAGGTGCTGCGATGTTAGGTGTAGGCTCAATGCTAGCTCTAGGAAGTTGTGTAAACAACGCCACTACAAATAGCTAAGTGCAGTCACCATAATTCCCGCAAACACAGGCAAGTGCTAGAAAAAATGGCACTTGCTATCTTTCTTTGAATCTCGATTTCTCTTATGACTCCCTTGCTGATAGAAGCCACATCGGCAGTCGCACATATAGTTGATGCTCAAACTCGCGGTCTAGCGCAGCTGGCTGTGAACCAATTACAAAAACTCCCTGAATACGTCGCAAAATTCAAATCACAGCTTGAACAAAAGCAAACGCTTGCCACTTGTCTTGATATTTCTAACCATGAACTAGCAAGCGCCTACGACTCTGCATGGATTCTATTTCGGCAAAAAGAGTTTTTATCTGCATTACCGTTAGCGCTGTACTGCTCGACATTTCAAGCAACGGAATCTCGATACGCTTTTCTTGCCGCATCTTGCCTGCAGCGATTACAAGAGCCAGCAGAAGCTGCCAAACTTTTTAAAATTGCACTTCAGTTAGATGAAACACATATCGCTGCAGCTTATCGCTTAGGGGAGTGTCTGCTTGAGCTTAACGACCAAGAATCTGCTACACATTTATTTGAATGGACGTTAACGCTCTCGCGTGGAAATTTCGACTACCGCGAATTCCAAGACTGGGCGATGCAAAGGTTAGCGGCCATACGATGAGCCGCTAAAAAACCACCCATCAGTTTCGCTTGATTAAGCAGACTCCATCTTTTTTAACAAAAATCCCATGCGCGGAAAATGAACATGAACCTTACCTACGTGTGCGTCCTCACGGCTTAGCGTGTAGCGAGTGCGCGTAGCCGCTACCAAATGCCCCACCGTCGGTTCCAGGCCAAAGCTTTCGGCAGTGACCGTCACCATGGAACCCAACGCAATTCCGTGATCATCTTGATGAATTTCTTCACCGAGACTACTTGGTGTTGAATCACGCGCAATAGCCAAGGCTGCCTCAGCCGTCATGTGCGTTGAGGTGCCATGACCTATCGCTGCCATACGATCCATCCAAGCCAAAACTGCAGGTACGGATTCCAGAATACCCGCTACAGGGGGCACCTGATGACGTGTAAACCAAAGCGCGTGATACACCGAAAAATCAGCCACAGAAGGTTGATCGCCTAACAGCCACGAGTGGTGTTCAAGCATATGCGCAATTCGACGCAGATAACTGCGATAGGTGGCAGTAGCATCCGCTGGCGGCATGCGTTGCGCATTGTTTCTCATCGCTGCCCGGTCTGCTGCAAAAGATTTGAGCTTGTCTGCGTCGGGAAACATGAAGGTCGCTCCGGCAGGCTGAAAGTTGTACGCCATCGCGACTTGAAACAAGGTGGTATCAGCCCACTGCGCAACAGTACGTGCCAACCCTTTTTGGGCATCCGGATATAAAGTCTTTTCCGACGCTCTATGCTCTAAGACATCACATATCAACGCTGTATCGCAATACACATCCGCGCCAATTTGCAAAACAGGGATACGACGATAACCACCCGTCAATGCGATCAAATTTGGCTTAGGCATGATCATGGGTGCTAACACTGATTGCCATGATAATTTTTTATACCCCAGGATCAATCGCATTTTCTCTGCGAATGGCGATTGCGGGTAATGATGCAAAATTAAATCCGACATCTGCTCTCCAATATAAGGGTCTAGTACCCATATCCTACCCGAGCGTGAAGCACCCGTATGCAAGCTTTCTTTTCTGTTAATTCGGGCTGGCGATTGGGCCGGGTTTTAATGGGTTTCAGGATATACTCGACTCATTGACGTTGACGTAAGCGTCAATCCAGCCGCAAACGCACGGCACACACTCCGGAGAACTTCATGACCGATTTGTCGGTGTCACAAAAATTGACTTCCTACACGCCCGCCAACAAAGTGCGCTTTGTTACTGCCGCCTCCTTGTTTGACGGTCATGATGCCTCGATCAATATCATGCGACGCATATTGATGTCGCAAGGTGCAGAGGTTATACATCTGGGTCATAACCGATCGGTTGATGAAATCGTTACGGCTGCGCTACAAGAAGATGCACAAGGAATTGCCCTATCGAGCTATCAAGGGGGTCATGTCGAGTACTTCAAGTACATGATCGACTTGTTGAGAGCACGCGGTGGTGCTCACATCAAAGTCTACGGCGGCGGCGGCGGCGTCATTGTCCCTTCCGAGATTAAAGATTTACACGACTACGGCGTAGCACGTATTTTCAGCCCCGAAGATGGGCAACGTATGGGGCTAGCAGGCATGATTAGTTTCATGATTCAGGCCTGTGATACCGATTTGTCGGTGCATGCACCCAAAACTCTGGCAGCACTGACCGAAGGTGAGCTCACTAAACGTCAGCGTCCTTTAGCTCAACTCATCACTGCACTCGAAAATGACAAAGTCTCTGCGGAACTGAAAAAAACACTGCACGATGCAGCCGCGCTTTGCAAAGTACCTGCACTGGGTATTACAGGTACTGGCGGTGCTGGTAAATCGTCCCTCACCGATGAACTGATACGCCGCCTACGAATCGATCAAGCCGATGCCGTAAACATCGCCGTTATTTCTATCGATCCATCGCGACGCAAATCGGGCGGTGCATTACTTGGTGATCGCATACGCATGAATGCGATTACTCCTTGGGGCGGCAAAGAACGTGTCTTCATGCGATCACTCGCCACGCGTGAAGCCGGATCAGAAATTTCTCAGGCACTACCTGACGTGATTGCGGCATGCCGAGTTGCTGGCTTTGATTTAGTCATCGTAGAAACATCCGGCATAGGCCAAGGTGATGCAGCGATAGTGCCTCATGTAGATTGCAGTTTATATGTAATGACACCTGAATTCGGTGCAGCATCACAGCTGGAAAAAATCGACATGCTCGATTTTGCTGATTTCGTAGCTATTAATAAATTTGATCGTAAAGGCTCACAAGATGCCTTGCGCGATGTGGCAAAACAAGTTCAACGTAATCGTGAACAGTGGGATAAATCTACCGAGGAAATGCCCGTATACGGTACCCAAGCATCGCGCTTTAATGATGATGGCGTAACCGCTCTCTACCAAGGAATCTTGCCGCGTTTAACTGAGCTTGGCCTGAAAACAGCTGCCGGCAAACTTGCGCCCGTTAACGTGCGCTTTTCATCTGGCCGCAATGCCATCGTGCCACCTGCACGCAGTCGCTACCTGGCTGAAATTGCTGATGCTGTACGTGGCTATCATCGACGCGTTGAAAAAAATGCGCTCACAGCGCGCGAGCGTCAGCAACTCACAGAAGCTAAACGCTTACTTCAATCAGCTGGAAAAAACATAGATGCTGATGATCTCATTACTCAGCGCGATAACGCGCTAGATGCAGAAGCCAAGCAATTGCTATCGCAATGGCCCAGCGTGCAAGCGACCTATTCTGGTCAAACGCATGTCACTACAATTCGCGACAGAGAAATTCATACCCAATTAGATTGGAAAACGCTCTCAGGTAACTCTATCCGTAAAGTCTCTCTGCCTAAATACGCCGATCACGGCGATCTACTGCGTTGGATGATGAAAGAGAATCTACCGGGCTATTTCCCTTATACGGCGGGTGTATTTCCATTTAAACGTGAAAACGAAGATCCCACCCGTATGTTTGCTGGTGAAGGCGATGCGTTCCGTACCAATCGTCGCTTCAAATTGGTATCTGAAGGCATGCCCGCCAAGCGTCTATCAACGGCATTTGATTCCGTTACGCTGTACGGTGCTGATCCAGCGATACGCCCGGACATTTACGGCAAGGTTGGTAATTCAGGTGTGTCAATCGCCACACTCGAAGACATGAAAGTTCTTTACGATGGGTTTGATCTGTGCGATCCCACCACGTCCGTTTCTATGACTATCAATGGCCCTGCACCCACTATCCTTGCCATGTTCATGAATACGGCGATAGATCAACAGCTAGCCAAATTTAAAACAGAAAAAGGTCGTGAGCCCGATGCTGAAGAAGCTGCACACATCCGCACATGGGTCTTACAAAATGTGCGCGGCACTGTGCAAGCCGACATTCTGAAAGAAGATCAGGGCCAAAATACCTGCATCTTCTCTACAGAGTTTTCATTAAAAGTGATGGGCGACATACAACAATATTTCGTCGATCATCTGGTTAAAAATTTCTACTCTGTATCGATTTCCGGTTATCACATCGCTGAAGCAGGTGCTAATCCTATTTCACAACTTGCGTTTACCTTATCTAACGGGTTTACTTTTGTTGAAGCATACTTAGCTCGCGGTATGAGTATTGATGATTTCGCTCCGAATTTATCCTTCTTCTTCTCGAACGGTATGGATCCTGAGTACACCGTGCTTGGTCGCGTTGCACGTCGGTTGTGGGCAGTTGCTATGCGTGAAAAATATGGTGCCAACGATCGTTCGCAAAAACTCAAATACCACATACAAACATCAGGTCGTTCGCTGCATGCGCAAGAAGTGGACTTCAACGACATACGCACCACGCTGCAAGCACTGATTGCCATTTACGATAATTGCAATTCTCTGCATACCAATGCATATGACGAAGCAATCACAACGCCTACGGATGAATCCGTGCGCCGCGCGTTGGCAATACAATTAATTATCAACCGTGAGTGGGGTCTGGCGAAAAATGAAAACTCGAGTCAAGGCTCGTTCATCATTGAAGAATTAACCGACCTGGTTGAAGAAGCGGTGCTGCAAGAATTTGAGCGCATCGCTGAACGTGGTGGTGTTTTGGGTGCTATGGAAACCGGCTACCAACGCGGCAAAATACAAGAAGAGTCCATGCTGTACGAGCACAAAAAACACGACGGTAGTTTGCCCATCATCGGTGTTAATACTTTCCGTAATCCCAAGGGTGACACAGTACAACAGCAACTTGAGTTAGCCCGTTCCACTGATGATGAAAAACAATCGCAATTAAAACGACTAGAAGATTTTCACCTGCGTCACAAGAAGGAAGCTGATGCAGCCCTGAGCCAACTTCAACAAGCAGCTATCCGCGATGAGAATGTTTTTGCCCACTTAATGAGTGCGGTTCGAGTTTGCTCATTAGGCCAAATCACGGATGCACTGTTTGAGGTGGGTGGGCAGTATCGGCGCAGTATGTAATTTTTTACTCCATCCTAGCAAGGAACTTTACCCAAAGTTGAGTTACAGACGGGTCTCTTAAAAAGGAGAATCTGTCATGAAACGCACTACGTCTGACCATGTAGCAACCCCCCGCTCAAATAACATCCCAGCGCATCAACAGAATCAAGATGAAGAGGTTCACAACCAGAACCAAATGAACGATCACCATCCTATAATGAAAGAAAAAAGTAGGGGGATAAAACCACTAACACCGGAGCAAATGGATGCTCGCTTATTCCTTAGTCTCGCCTCAAAATCCGAAATTCAAACTAACCAAATGTACGTCAAGATCGGCGCACCAAATTATGCGTTTTCTGAGCTGCCCTTTGATGTTTTGAGTAAAATTGCCCACCTCATTCCGTCACCAAAAGATAAATCGAACTTTGCTCTTATTAATCGGGTAAATTATTTAATTATTGACAGATGCCAACCACTAAGACGCTTCCCTGGCTTAGCGATTGATTTGAAGCGCACATGCCAAGCACAAAAAATGGCTAGGCTGGATCTAATGCAACGCTTTGATGATCACATTAAGGTCAATGGCGGTTACGACACTGCTTTACTCACTCCCTTGTCACCGTTAAGTCGCCTTTCCATAGCAATTGCTATGATGCAATGGGCTCAAAATCACACATTAAAAGCTGATAAGCCAGCATGCATAAAGCTAGCTCAAGAACGATTGCTGACAGAATTTTCTTCATTAAAAAACAATACTGACATCAAAATCGATGAATTACGTCAGATACTAATAACCGCTATACGCTGCGTGCTAACAGCACCTGCAGGCCCAGTTAATCGTAAGCGTAGTCTTGTTTTTGATATGACGATAGCCAATCAGATCATGAAACTGTTAAAGGGTGATGTGATTGATGCTACTACCGAGCGAAAAATATTTTTTGAAGTTTTAAAAGCTGACCCCAATGATCAAAAAAATATTAAATACCTTGAAAATAATTTTACTCAGTGGTCTTTTGAAGATCTTGCAGTATTGATGATGTTACAACCCTCTTATTTGCTTTTCCATCGCTTGCGCGAGCTATCTCCTGAGGACCGATCTTCAGCCATTATTAAAATGAACCAAGCATTGCAAGGCAATCCTCATATTGAATCACTGTCGCGTTATGCAGGCAATATTGTTTGCGTGTGTGCGATTAGTTTAGCTGCACTCGGCCATCAATTCACCGATGAGACGCCATCGATAATTAATTCGTTTATCGAACTGTTTCGTTCCATCGATAATACTCCACCTGCAAATAACCAAAAACCTAGTCCTATGAGTCTGCAACTCCGAATAAATATCGATCTGGATTTTTTTGAAAAAGACCATTTTGTGCGAGGACTACATTATGCTAATCCACTAAACATTCAACATGCTGAGCTACTGCTATCAAATAAAAGTAATATGTATCAACTTTCAAACAATGTGTTTAAAGGGTATGTATATCAGCGGATATTAGATTGGATCAAAGCCCTACCAGCTGGTATGAATGACGCTCAAATGACATCAGCTTTGAATTCATTATTTAATATTAATAATCTGATCATTCATAATTAATCTGATGTGTTTTTATGTTGTCGTCTAACTGCTGTTCGTTTCAAACTAGAGAAACGACCAGCGGTTAGCTGCTGATTCAAAATATTTCACGCCGGTCTTACGGCACCAAAAAACAAAGAAGTCGGCTGGGTGGTTAAAATGCTTACTTAATCCTCACCACCTGAACTAGACGACCCCGTCGTGCCGATATCCATGCCGCTTGTCTTTAATAGAATGTCGACTTACCTAATAATCAACCTCGCTCGCCTAGGCAGGTTCTTATGAGCTTGGCTGTCGTTTGGTTTAAACGTGATTTACGGGTTTTCGATCACCAACCATTAGTCGATGCCAGTCGCCATCCGGATGTGCTGCCTTTGTATGTGTATGAGCCAGAGATCATTCGCGCCCCCGATTTCTCTACTCAGCATCTAGGCTTTATCAATGAATGTCTGGAAGACCTGGATCAGGCACTAGCCGGTCGCGGCAGCTCGCTGCTGATTTTGCATGGCGAAGTAACGACGGTATTTCGAAGGATAGTCGACAATTTTGGGCCCTTTACTCTGTATTCGCATGAAGAGACCGGCAATGCCATTAGCTATGCGCGTGATCGTCGAGTCGCAGATTGGTGTCGTAGTAACGGCATCACCTGGAAAGAATCCCCCACTAATGGGGTAGTTCGTCGCTTAGAAACGCGTGATGAATGGTCTTCTATCTGGATGCAGCGTATGCGTACGCCAATGCTGGGCGCACCCGATTTCATTCGCTCTTCAGGTAAATCTTTATCACCTTCCGGATTGATGACGGCGCGTCAGCTAGGCTGCCGGGAAGAAGACAAACCCCTGCGCCAGCGCGGCGGCCGCAAACACGCTTCGCAACAGGTGAAGCAGTTTTTTAATCACCATTTACCTGCGTATCGCTATTCCATGTCGAGTCCGCTATCGGCGGAAGAGGCTTGCTCTCGTCTATCACCTTATCTTGCCTATGGCACGCTCTCGGTTAAAGAGTTAATGCACAAGATATGGAAAATACGTGCGCAACATCAATCGGTCTCGAATGAAAGCTCCTCCACGAATGTATTGCGAAGCTTGAAATCATTTGAAAGCCGTTTGCACTGGCATTGTCATTTCATACAAAAACTCGAATCCGAGCCCGCTATCGAAATGCAAAACATGCACAGAGGATTTGATGGGTTGCGCGAACCCTATTTCAATCAAGAGTATTTTGACCGCTGGAAAAAAGGTGAAACCGGATTTCCACTCATAGATGCCTGTATGCGCATGCTGGCGCAAACTGGCTGGATAAATTTTCGTATGCGTGCGCTATTAATCAGTTTTTCCAGTTACCAGCTGTGGAATCATTGGCGCGAGCCCGCGTTACATCTGGCACGTGAGTTTTTGGATTATGAACCAGGCATACACTACCCGCAGATACAAATGCAAAGTGGTGTTACAGGCATCAATACGTTACGCATCTACAACCCAGTCAAGCAAGCGCAAGATCAAGACCCACAAGGAATATTCGTCAGACGCTGGGTGCCCGAATTACGCACTGTGCCTAATGAATTTATTTTCCAGCCATGGACCATGCCGGACGAATTGTGGAGCGATGATTCTGCAACTGCAGAGATCACTTACCCATCTCCCATAGTTGACCACCTAGCCACAGCCAAGCATGCCCGCGATACTTTATGGCCGCTGCTGCGAGACTCCTCTATGCGATCTGAATCTCGATCCGTGTTTGTCAAACATGGCAGTCGTCATCCCTTTCGCGAGGGACGCCCGCGACGCTCAGATAAAACATCGTCAGCTAGCGCGAAGAATAACGCCGCCAACAACCTAACAACCAACTCCGATACAGCTTCCCAAAAATCTGACAACAACACCTCGCAACTATCCCTGGGTTG
The DNA here is from genome assembly GCA_021298555.1 of Oxalobacteraceae bacterium. Lineage (GTDB taxonomy): Bacteria > Pseudomonadota > Gammaproteobacteria > Burkholderiales > Burkholderiaceae_D > Pernthalerella. The sequence continues at coordinate 12,481 of JAJTGE010000011.1, read as the reverse complement.
GGAAACGTAATGCTCGCGGGCATACTGAGTACTGCTACTGCATTTACCTTATGGGGAATTTTTCCTCTGTATCTAAAGCTACTTAAATCTATACCTGCGCTGGAAATTTTGTCTCATCGCGTTGTCTGGTCTATCGTATTACTCGCCGTCATACTTGGCCTGCGCCGCCAATGGACATGGGTAAACAAAATACGGCAGCGTCCTCGTATTGCGCTGGTGTTTGTAGCGAGCGCAGCCATGCTTGCTACCAACTGGGTGGTCTATATCTGGGCCGTTGGTGAACAACGGATTATCGATGCCAGTCTCGGTTATTTCATTACGCCGTTATTTAACGTTCTGTTTGGCATTATGTTGGGAGAGCGTCTGCGTAATGCGCAGTGGCTGGCGATTGCTTTTGCTGCTTGCGGGGTAATCTGGCTGACCATAGGTGTGGGTCAGTTGCCATGGATAGGCTTAACACTCGCTGTCACGTTTAGTCTGTATGGATTACTACGCAAGACCGCTCCCTTGGGTGCGCTTGAGGGCTTAACAGCAGAAACATTGGTGATGCTGCCTTTGGCTGCCTTATTTTTATTACTGCCTAATAGCGGCTCATCGCATGCGTTTACCGCGGGCGATACGTTCATGAGCGGCTTACTGTTGGCTGCAGGTCCAGTGACTGCCGTGCCGCTACTGCTGTTTGCGTTTGGAGCACGGCGTATACCTTTGTCCATGCTAGGGCTATTGCAGTACATCGGTCCCAGCATCCAGCTACTACTGGGGATCTGGCTCTACCATGAACCTTTCGGTGAAAATCGTTTGATCGGCTTTGCACTTATTTGGGCGGGATTGATTGTGTATTCTGTTCAAGGGATATGGCGCACCTGGCGACCTCGGTCCGAGGCCAAAAATCCGGATTGATCTGTACCGCCGCCTGCCCTTCGGGTATCCTCTGTTGGCTTTGCAGTCTTAGGGAAATGCTGATTTATTGGCAATTTTACGGCGCGCCACCTCATCTGTGCGACGTGGGGTCAAGTTAATCAAAGGATTCGCTTTGATTAGTTACTCGAGTAACCTCTCGCTTTTATTTATTCAGTGCTTCCTTAGCTGCGATATTCATTTTTTTTACTAGACACTTCGCTATGGCCAATTACGTTTTCACCATGAACCGCGTGGGCAAGATCGTCCCGCCCAAACGCCAAATTCTCAAAGACATTTCTTTATCATTTTTCCCTGGTGCCAAAATCGGTGTACTTGGCCTTAATGGTTCGGGTAAATCGACGCTGCTAAAAATTATGGCCGGTATCGATAAAGATATTGAGGGCGAAGCCACGCCCATGCCGAATCTGAAAATTGGCTACCTGCCGCAAGAACCTCAACTTGACCCAACCATGACGGTTCGTCAGGCAGTGGAAAGCGGTTTGGGCGAAGCCTTTGAAGCGCGCGCAAAACTTGATGCGGTATATGCCGCGTATGCCGAGCCGGACGCTGATTTTGATGCACTGGCAACCGAGCAAGCCCGACTAGAAGCCATCATTTCTTCAGCTGATGGCGGCAATCTTGAATTACAACTCGAAGTCGCTGCTGATGCGCTACGCTTACCTCCGTGGGATGCAAAAATCGATGTGCTCTCCGGTGGTGAAAAACGTCGAGTGGCACTTTGCCAGTTGCTGCTCTCCAAACCAGACATGCTGTTACTTGATGAACCTACCAACCATTTGGATGCGGAATCCGTTGATTGGTTAGAGCAATTTCTTTCGCGTTTTCCTGGCACCGTGGTGGGTATTACCCACGATCGTTATTTCCTGGATAACGCTGCTGAATGGATACTCGAACTGGACCGCGGGAGTGGCATTCCGTGGAAAGGTAACTACAGCTCGTGGTTAGAACAAAAAGAAGGACGACTCAAACAAGAAGAGTCCACCGAATCTGCACGCCAAAAAGCACTGAAAAAAGAGCTTGATTGGGTGCGACAGAATCCAAAAGGTCGTCAGGCAAAAAGCAAGGCCCGTATTGCGCGCTTTAATGAGTTGTCAGAACACGAATACCAAAAACGAAATGAAACACAAGAAATTTTCATTCCCGTCGCAGAGCGTTTAGGTAATGAAGTCATAGAGTTTAAAAATGTTAGCAAAGCCTATGGCGATCGTCTGTTAATAGACAATCTTTCTTTCCGCATACCCCCTGGTGCTATCGTCGGCATCATCGGGCCTAACGGCGCAGGTAAATCAACCTTGTTCCGCATGCTCAATGGCATAGAAACACCCGATAGCGGCGAAATCGTTATTGGCTCAACCGTTAGGATTTCGCTGGTTGATCAATCACGTGATGTACTCACAGATAACAAAACGGTGTTCGACGACATCTCTCAGGGCGCAGATATATTGACTGTGGGTCGTTTTGAAATGCCTTCGCGCGCCTATCTGGGTCGCTTCAATTTCAAAGGTTCGGATCAACAAAAAATAGTGGGTAATCTTTCAGGCGGTGAGCGGGGTCGTCTGCATCTTGCAAAAACTCTGCTCATGGGCGGTAATGTGTTGCTGCTGGATGAGCCGTCGAACGATCTGGATGTAGAAACCTTACGCGCATTGGAAGATGCGTTGCTTGAGTTTGCCGGCACAGTACTGGTGATTTCGCACGATCGCTGGTTCTTGGATCGTATCGCTACTCACATACTGTCGTTCGAAGGTAATTCAACCGTTACTTTCTTTGATGGTAATTATCAAGAGTACGAAGCCGACAAGAAAAAACGTCTGGGTGAAGAAGGTGCCAAACCTAAGCGTTTGCGCTTTAAGCCCTTGACGGTTTAACACCTGCCACAACTGCCCTGCTAACGATGCACCGCGAGACCATCATCACTGCACAACAGTGGATGGTCTCGTTTGTATAGTTAACAATCACTTTTTATCGTCCCCGCCTTTTCATGACGACATTGGTTATTTCTGCGCTCGATATTGGTGGCAGTAAATTAGCCATCACCTTGGCCAATCCCGACGGTCCTCTTATCAGGCTAGTGCAAGCAACTCGCAAAAGTGGAATGCCCGATGCTATTGCGCGTCAATCGCTTGAGCTAATCGCTCATGCCTGCCGACTAAAAAATATAGCTTTTTCTGCAGTGCGCAGCCTAGGCATTAGCAGCTGCGGGCCATTTGAGTATAGTGAAGGTTTGCTGGGTATTACACCACCCAATCTGTGCGGTGGATTGGCGCAAAACAAAGACTTACCCAATGACTGGACGTTCATTCCCTTGGAATCTGTCCTGCGCGAGCATTTCACAACGATTCATATAGATAATGATTGTGTTGCTGCGTTACGCGGTGAACGTTGTTTCGGTGCGGCTCACGATGAACCAAATTCGATTTATGCCACTTGGAGCACCGGTATAGGATTTGGGTTGTGCGTAGACGGTCATCTTTTACAAGGCAAATCTGGCAATGCGGGCCACGCAGGTCACATGCTGCTCTCTGACGTTTCAACTGCCTTGTGTGGATGTGGCAATGTCGGTGATCTGGAAGGTTTGGTTGGTGGTCGTAACCTTGGTCTTCACATAGGCCAGGGTTTAGATACGCTTTTTTCTGCTGCTAAATCAGGTGATCAAGCTGCACTAAAAACAGTACGTGAAGCGGCACGCTGGTTCGGTCGCGGCTTATACAATTTAATTGTCACGCTTGATACGCAGTGTGTTTTAGTCGGCGGCAGTGTTTGGCGCGAGAACGAAGAATTACTTGCGCCTTTAGTCGAGGCTGAAATTTTCGGACGCTTTCCAGCACTCACTAGCGGTGTAAAACTTCAAAGCGCACAACTGGGTGACATGGTGACGGATGTAGGCGCGCTCGTAGCTGTCATGCCGCAAACGTGGATAGCAGATTGGCGCACACGCAAACCGTGGCAATCATTGCAAACCAAACTGGTTGAATAAACCCAATATCGGCAGTCTTGCTAACGAACCGTTACAATCGCAACACACTACAAAAATAACAGGAGTTCGCTTGTCATCCGATGCTTCGTTGTTTCCCGATATGCTAGCCGTAAGCAATCTAAGTAAATTTTTTGGTACCCGTGCGGCCGTTGATGGCGTGAGTTTCTCTGTACGCTCTGGTGAATTTGTCGCCCTACTCGGACCCAATGGCGCTGGCAAATCCACTTTATTTCAAATGCTCTCAGGCTTGTTTGTCGCTGATTCAGGCACCGCCTGCATTGCCGGAGCAGACATAGGCAAAGAGCCCATAGCAGCATTATCAAAATTAGCCATCGTCTTTCAGCAGCCTGCGCTTGATTTGGATTTATCTATTTATGCCAACATGCAATTTCAAAGTGATTTGCACGGTATACCGCGCGCGGATGCCCGTCGGCGCATAGATAGTTTGCTTAATCGATTTGGATTGTCTGATCGCGCCTCTGAATTATGCCGCCAACTCTCTGGTGGTATGCGCCGCAAAGTAGAACTTGCGCGCGCGCTCATCTCTGAACCTTCACTATTATTGATGGATGAAGCGACTGTCGGTATAGACCCTGCTTCGCGAGCCACCATTGTGGCGGATGTAAAAGCCTTATGCCGTGAGCGCGGCATGGGAGTGTTGTGGGCAACTCACTTAGTAGATGAAGCCGAATCAGCCGACCGCATCATCGTCATGGCCCAAGGTAAAACACGCTTTGACGGCACACCGAAAGAATTAATCAAATTGAATGGGCACACACAACTAACACCTGCCTTCTTGCACTTAACTCGCGCGGAGGGTAAGCCATGAAATTACTTCATGCCCGATTGGCGCTTGCAGCGATTGCAGGCCGGGAAATCTACAAATTTTTGCGTCAGCCCGGGCGCCTTGCTTCGTCGCTGGTACGCCCTTTGTTGTGGATGGTGGTGTTTGCTGCAGGATTTCGTCAGATGCCCGATTTGGGCAGTGTGATGCCGTTTGATCCACAGCTGGACTATCGCTTGTATATGGTGCCGGGCTTGGCCTTGATGGTGTGTCTGTTCAATGGCATGCAATCGTCATTGGCGATGGTGTATGACCGCGAAATGGGCGTCATGCGACTGCTATTAACAGCACCACTGCCACGCGGCTATCTGCTGGCTTGCAAACTGGCTGGCGGTGCGTTTTTGTCGGTAATACAGGCGCTTGCCTTCATGATCCTGGTAGTGATCTGGGGCATAGGGCTCTCACCCTGGCAAGTAGTAACTGCTCTGCCAGCACTCATACTCGGTGCGTTGATGCTGTCAGCTTTTGGATTGGTGTTATCGGTCTACATACGGCAGCTGGAAAATTTTGCCGGCACCATGAACTTCGTAATTTTTCCCATGTTTTTTCTGTCTTCTGCGCTGTATCCGATACAGCGTATGCAAGATGCGGGAGCTACCTGGATTTATCGTATCTCAGCGCTTAATCCGTTCACGCACGCAGTTGAAGCGATGCGCCATGCGCTTTATGGCCAAATGGCTACGCTATCCATAGTTGTGATTCTTGTTGCAACGATTTTGTTTTATATGATTGCTGCTGCAGGCTACGATCCACAGCGTGGATTAATACGCAACGCTCGTGGCGGTTAATACCAACCATCACCCAAGAAAAAAAGCCTCCATGCAACAGCATGGAGGCTTTTTTTCTAATCATTCAAAACTTACGCTGCGTGTCGACCTATTTCTTGTATGGTGATCGTACTGGTTTTAAGTTTTTTCAGCAATTCAGCTTCTTTTTCTTTGGCATTGTGCAGATGACGTTCTTTTACGTGACCATAACCACGTATGTCCTCTGGCACGCTAGCTATTGCTACCACCGTCGACATATTTTCCGCCGTTAGTTGTGGCAGCAAACTAGTGATGGTTTCGCGGTAGTGCTCAATGAGTGCCCGCTCGCCCTTACGCTCCTGTGTGTAGCCCAACAGATCCAAACGCGTTCCACGCAAAAAGCGTAACTTAGCCAGCACAGGAAATACCCAGCCTACCCACGAACCAAACTCACGCTTAATTAAATGCCCATGCGCATCTTTTGCAGAAAGCAGCGGAGGAGCAAGGTGATATTTGATGCTGTAATCACCTTCGAACATAGAAGCAATGCGCTTCTTGAATGCAGGGTCGCTATGAAGACGCGCGACTTCATACTCATCTTTATAGGCCATTAATTTAAAAAGGTAACGCGCTACAGCTTCTGTGAGTTTGTGAGGACCCTGTGGAGTAAGTTTACTTTCAGCAGCACGCACTTGCTCAACAAAGCGGTGATAGCTACTCGCATAGGCTTTGTTTTGATAGCTAGTCAGGAAATCTACGCGTCGACTGATCACATCATCGAGTGTCGGTGCACGCTTAAATTCAATTACTTGCGCTGGGGCGAGTACCTTGATTTCTTTTTGTAGCGCATCGATATCATGGGCAGCCAGTCGTCCCCACGCGAACGATTGCTGGTTGAAGCCGACAGAAACACCATTGAGCTCTATCGCTTTTACAAGCGCCTCTTCAGACAAAGGAACCCAACCACGCTGCCATGCATACCCCAGCATGAACATGTTGGTTGCAATCGAATCTCCCATTAAGGCGGTTGCAATTTTTCCTGCATCTATAGCCGCTACTGCGGTCTCACCACAGACTTTACGTATATTGTCGGCGGCATCACTATCGGGATAAACCCAATCAGGGTTCTTAACAAAGGCTGCCGTAGGAGCCAACGTGGTGTTAATAACAGCATGCGTTCTGCCCTCACCCATGCGAGCAATCGCATCCTTGCTAGCAGCAACAATCACATCGCAACCCACGACCAAATCAGCAGCGCCTGTACCCACGCGTGTGGAATGAATCTGATCATCCCGATCTGCCAGGCGAACATGCGACATTACCGGTCCGCCTTTTTGAGCCAGGCCACTCATATCAAGTACGCTACATGCCTTACCTGCTACGTGCGCTGCCATGGCCAAAATCTGACCCACGGTTACTACGCCAGTGCCGCCTATACCCGTAACTAGTACGCCATAGGCTTGCTCTAATGTAGGCAACACTGGTGACGGTAAAGCGGCCGCGCGCGTCAAGGCTGATTCTGCTGTGCCCCCTACATTTTTTGCAGCCGCTTTTTTCGGTTTTTTCAGTTGACCGCCTTCGACAGTCACAAAGCTAGGGCAAAAGCCAGTGACGCACGAAAAATCTTTGTTGCAGCTCGATTGATTAATCTGGCGCTTACGACCAAATTCAGTCTCCAGTGGCTCCACTGATAAGCAATTCGATTTCACACTGCAATCGCCGCAGCCTTCGCACACCGCTTCATTGATCACTGCACGCTTAGCCGGATCAGGGAACGTATTACGCTTGCGGCGGCGACGCTTCTCAGATGCGCAGGTCTGATCATAAATAATGGCAGACACACCTTTCACTTCACGCAGCTCGCGCTGAACATCGTCTAGCTCGCTGCGATGACGCACAGTCACGCCCGGCGCCCAGTCAGTGTTAGAGGGGTATTTATCCGGCTCATCTGTCACTACCACGATAGGCCGCACTCCTTCGGCAGCCACTTGGCGCGAAATGGTTGGTGGGTCTAGAGGTCCATCATGTGTCTGGCCACCCGTCATCGCTACGGCATCATTAAATAAAATCTTGTAGGTCATATTGACCTTAGCTGCCGCCGCTGCCCGTATGGCTAATAAACCCGAGTGATAGTAAGTACCATCGCCGATGTTGGCGAATACATGCTCTTCCGTAGTGAACGGTGAATGACCTATCCATGTTGTACCTTCGGCACCCATGTGGGTAAAGGTTGAAGTAGATCTATCCATCCACAGTGCCATGTAGTGGCACCCTATGCCTGCTAATGCACGACTACCTTCGGGTACGCGTGTTGAGGTGTTGTGTGGGCAACCAGAGCAAAAATACGGGGTGCGATCTTTTTGCGCATTCGGTGTAACGCTAACTTTTAATATGGCCTCGCGCGATTCCAAATACGCGATGCGTTCACGTACGCGTTGCTCAACCGGATGTCCGGCAAAATACTTAGAGATACGCGAAGCGATGGCGCGTGCAATTTGCGTCGGGTTTAATTCATACGTACCCGGCAGCAGCCATTCACCATGACCGCTACGACGTGTATTACTCCATTCGCCGGTGTCATCAAATTTACCAACTACACGAGGGCGCACATCATTGCGCCAGTTGTAGAGCTCTTCTTTGAGTTGATATTCCAGCAGCTGACGCTTCTCTTCTACAACTAAAATTTCTTCCAGACCGGTTGCAAACTGGCGCGTACCTTCTGCTTCGAGCGGCCAGGTCATGCCTACTTTGTACAAACGCAATCCTATATCGCGCGCTACGTTTTCATCGATGCCTAAATCTTCCAACGCCTGACGGGTATCAAGATACGACTTACCTGCCGTCATGATGCCAAAGCGTGCCTTCGGGCTATCCCAAATCACACGGTTGAGTTTATTCGCGCGCGCATAGGCTAATGCTGCATACCATTTGTAATTAACGAGTCGCTCTTCTTGCTCTAGTATGCCGTCGGGCCAGCGTATGTTTAACCCACTCGCTGGCATATCAAAATCATCAGGCATCGCGATCTGCACGCGATTGGCATCGATATCAACCGTTGCACCAGATTCAACGACATCGGTGACGCATTTCATACCTATCCATAAACCGGTGTAACGGCTCATGGCCCAACCATGCAAACCATAGTCTAAGTATTCTTGTACTGATGAGGGATATAAAACAGGAATGCCGCAGGCTTTAAATATGTGCTCGCTTTGATGCGCGTTCGTCGATGACTTGGCTGCGTGATCATCGCCCGCCAATGCCAGCACGCCGCCGCGAGGTGCGGTACCTGCACCTACCGCATGCTTGAATACATCACCTGAGCGATCGACGCCGGGCCCTTTGCCATACCAGATGGAGAACACGCCATCATACTTAGCACCCGGAAATAAATTAACCTGCTGCGTACCCCAAATAGATGTAGCCGCTAAATCTTCATTCACACCTGGCTGAAAGCGAACATGATGAGCTTCGAGAAATTTTTTCGCTTTAACTGCTGTTTGATCTACCGACCCCAATGGTGATCCGCGATATCCCGTGATGAAGCCCGCTGTATTTAAGCCCGCCGCGAGATCACGCTGTCGCTGCATCATGGGCAAACGTATGATGGCTTGCGTGCCAGTTAGAAAAACACGACCGCGATCGAGCGTGTATTTATCGTCAAGGGAAATTGCGTCTGGCTGCAGTGCCTGCTGCCTGTCCAATGGTGCATTCATAACTATCCCCAATAATTTTTCTGTGTTGCGTGACTAATGTGCGATGCCGACTTACCCGCCTACATAGGTCGAGAACCTAGGTACTAACAGAAGTATAGGCAGACCCCTAGGTATCGTAAAATCACAAATACGCAAGCATCGTATCTGAAAAACGCATACCGTATCCATACTATGGCCTTTAATAATGTCACCCTGCGCCAACTGCGCTATTTCGTCTCCGCTGCCCGCAACGGCCAGTTTTCCATGGCCGCCACCAGCGAAAGCGTCTCGCAGTCTGCCATTACCAACGCCGTGCTGGCGCTGGAAAAGGAACTGGGCGTGCGCCTCTTTGAGCGGCTGGCCCAAGGCGTATCCCTGACCGCTGATGGCCAGGACTTCTTTCATCATGCCTGCCATATTCTGGATTCAGTCCGAGACGCAACCCACAAGCCGCGCTATCGCACCAATGCCTTGCGCGGCAAAGTCAGTGTGGCCGCTTCTTACACCGTACTTGGGTATTTCCTTCCTGATCTGCTGGCACGCTTTCGGGCCAGCTATCCCGAGGTAGACATTGATCTGCGCGATATGGACAGAACTGAGATTGAACGTGCAGTACTCAACAAAGAAGTCGATCTGGGCGTCGCGATCCTTTCCAACATAGACAAGCTGGAGCGCTTTGCACACGCTGTACTCGTACGCTCACGCCGGCAGTTATGGGTTGCACCCGGCCATGCCTTAGCCAAAATTGCATCGCCCTCATTCAAGGACATTGCGCAACATCCTTACATTATGGTCACAACCGATGAAGCCGAACTATCTACGCTGGGTTATTGGAAATCACGCCGCATTAAACCCAACATAGTATTTCGTACGACCTCAATAGAAGCCGTGCGAGGGCTGGTGGCGCATGGCTTTGGCATCACAGTGTTGTCAGATATGGTGTTTCGCCCTTGGTCACTCGAAGGTAAACGCATAGAAGCCCGCCCCATACTTGATCTGGTGCCTCCCATGGAAGTCGGCGCGCTTTGGAATCCAGAAAGAGAAATCAGTACACCGGCAGACGCCTTTCAGCAATTTTTGCTACACGCCTACGGCTATTGATGTAAATCGTTCTTCGCCTATGCCTTACACCTCCTGACAGATCTGTAACAAGGGGTAAATCCTCGTTTACATACGGAGCGCATCTATCACAATGATGACTCTGACTATGACTGCGAGGACATCATGAAACACACCCGAGTAATTTCAACAATGCTGGCTGGACTTGCATTTAGCGGGTTAGCGCTTGCCGATCATCACGAAGGTGGTGAAATGCACGGCTCCACAACACCCTCGACTTTTTCCAAGTTTGATAAAAATAATGACGGTCGTATAAGTCGCGATGAAGCGCGTGTCGGTGCCGATAGTATGTTCAGTGAAATCGACACCAACAAAGATGGTTTTATTTCAAAAGAAGAAATGCTTGCGCATCAGAAAACTATGCACCATGAATTTCGCGAAGGTATGCGTGAACGTATGCGCGAACACTGGAAAAACGCAGATAAAGATGGCGACGGTGCGTTAAGTCGGGCAGAAGTAGAGTCAGCTCATATGAAACGCCTGTCACGCGATTTTGATAAGTTAGATACCAACAAAGACGGCAAGCTGACTGAAGATGAAATGAAAATGCCTATGCGTGATCGTGCTCCGCGCTGAGAACATAGCTAATTTCATCAAGTCATTTTAATTGACTAAAACTGATGAGTGTAATTTTTCCACCGCTGTGATCGCATGATCACACCGCCACGTCCTCCTCCGTAGACGTGTTTCGGATCCGATCAACCCATCGGATCCATTTTTTTATTTGCACTCATACCATCCAACTGATTTTGTACTGCGAGCACTCTGGCTTCATGCACTGCAGCAGCAATATGCTGGGCGGGATTTTGTGGATGATTAGCTGAAACCAACGCAGCAATCTTTCCTGCATCGATAGATTTGGCAGCCTTTAGAGAGTTGTGCAAAACATCCATTGGATGAAATTTATTTTCGCTGTGTCTATGTTGGTAAATTAATTCATTAAGCCTGAGTAAATCCAAAAACCGTTCGGGCTTACGTAATGCATCACAACGCTCGAGCAGTTTTACTATCTCTATTGCGGGCATCGCATCTGCCCTGAGGATAGCCTCACGCTCGCGTGCCGCTAATACAGCAAGTTCTTTAACGTCGTTAGGAAGTTTTAATCGACTGCACACATCATCGACCAAATGCTCGCCAGACAAATGATGCGTAATCACTGAAAATCGCATCGGTAATGATGCGCCTGACTGAGCCACTGCATCCAGCTTACTCAGTATATTTAATGAGCTCGTTGTAATTAATAAATCAAGCTCGGGTATTAGTCGTTTAAGGGCTCCACACTCATGCAATACATCAAACATGCGAGAAGGCAGCGACTCCATTAAGCCGCGCGCCAGCTCTTGCCATACTCGCTCCTGTACTAGTGCATCGACTTCGCCCGATTCAACCATGTTGCGCATGAGGACTGCTGTTTCTGGAGCAACAGTAAATTTTGTAAATCGCGCAGCAAAACGGGCAATACGCAATATACGCACCGGGTCTTCTGCAAATGCAGGTGATACATGCCGAAATAGTTTATTTTTTATATCGGCTTGCCCACCACATGGATCGATCAAAGTGCCATCGTGATCTTGTGCGATAGCATTGATGGTGAGATCACGTCGCTGTAAATCTTGTTCTAGCGTGACATCCGGTGCGGCATGAAATGCAAAGCCTGCGTAACCGGGAGCTGTTTTACGCTCCGTACGCGCAAGCGCATATTCTTCGTGTGTAGAGGGGTGTAAAAAAACCGGAAAATCTTTACCAACGGGGACAAACCCGGTTGCCTTCATTTGCTCTGGCGTGGCGCCAACAACAACGTAGTCCCTATCCTTGACAGGCAAACCCATCAGCGCATCACGAACTGCTCCGCCTACCACATACGTCTTGAAGGTCGGCGCCATTCGTATCAATCACGCGCTAGATAACTAGGCGCCACCGCTTCGAGTGGCGTAGGGTTCCATTCCGGAGGTGCTGAGTAACGCCCGGTCGCGACGTTATCGACCTTCATAGAATCAAGATTGTCACGACTCATTAATGGGCCGCCAGGCAAATGCTCCAGCATGAAGGCTTGCATACGAGCGAGTTTGTCTGGCAGACCTATAACTGGACGAGCGTGTCCACTGTAAGTACCTGTCAGATGTAGTAATTCTTTCATGGTGTAGACATGCGGGCCGACTAATTCATAGGTCTGGCCTAT
>JAJTGE010000070.1 GCA_021298555.1 Oxalobacteraceae bacterium | reverse complement strand
GGCGGTGTGCCTGAGAATTTATTCATTAAATGGTTAATAAACAGCTGCAGCTTCACGCCTCGGCGCGAATTATGAGGATAAATCGCCGATAGCCAAAAGGAGGATAGCTGCCAATCTGTTAACACGGGTACCAACTCACCAGATACCAAGTAGCGCGAAGCTACCAAGGTGGGTATACAAACGACTCCCGCGCCCGCACAACCAAACTCGGCCAACAGATGCACGCTATTAGTCAACAGCGGTGGTTTCAAATGAATAGAGATCGCTTCCTGTTCACGAAAAAAATCCCACCGATCGCGTGTTTGATAGCCCGAATACAGTCCTAATCGATGCTCGCGTAAATCCCGTGGATTTGTCAATAATGCATTCGAGGCCAAATAGGCAGGTGACGCACAAAACACCCGACGCACCGGAAACATTTTGCGAACTATGAGATCCTCAGAGGCGGGAGCAAAAATCTGTAGAGTGCAATCAAATCCTTCTTTGACCGGATCAATCACGGTGTCTGAAACAAATAAATCTAAATTAATATCTGGATGTAGTTGCTGAAATTCTTGCAGTTCAACGGCAAGATGCCCCAGTACAAATCCAGGCAAGGCATGAATGCGCAATTTACCTTCGGGCGAGTTTTGCGTCTTGCGCATTTCGTCGAGCAAACCACTCGATTTACTCAACAGCTCCGCACAATCTTTTACATACGCTTGACCCAGCTCCGTTAGCCTTACTGAACGCGTCGTTCTGTGCAGCAGCGGCGCACCCACATACTCCTCTAATTGCTGCACGCGCGCTGTAACGACGGACTTAGCAACCCGCAATTGCTGTGCCGCAGCAGCAAAGCTACCTGAGTCGGCGACGGCAACAAACGCTTCTATAGTTTGCAAGCGATCCATGGGTAAGCAGAATATCCGAGGTAGTACGAATTAAATTGACCGATGAATTTTTGGATCTTACTAATGGAGCAAATTCATAGAGAACATACGATCAGATGTACTATCAATTTGAAAACTTGTTTATGCTCATTGTTTTCATCATAAGCCATACAAAGCGTTAGATGAATGAAGATATTTTTACACCACGCCTCTATCCTTTAATGCAATGATTTCTGCATCCGATAGCCCAACATAGCGCTGAAGAATGTCATGCGAGTGCTGCCCCAACGTGGGCGGTGCACTTTGATACTGTATGGGTGTACCTGAAAATTTGATGGGGTTGGCAATCGACGGCACCGTCCCAGATAGAGGATGCGGTAAATCGATACGCATCTCACGATGCACCACTTGCGGGTTCTCGAAGGTCTGAGCGATGGAATTAACCGGGCCGCACGGCACTCCTTGTGGCTGCAGCAGACTGACCCACTCCTCAACACGACGGGTAGCTAATATGGTTTGTAGTAGTGGCAGGAGTTCTTCACGATGACGCACTCGGTTAGCATTTTTTGCGTAGCGTTCATCAGTCGCGTATTCCGGGCAACCCAACACACTACAGAGTTTCACAAATTGCGTGTCGTTACCCACGGCGATAATGATGTCGGCATCGGCGGCTTTGAACACCTGATACGGCACGATGTTGGCATGTGCATTACCCTGTCTCTGAGGTACTTTGCCAGAGCATAAATAATTCAGATTCATATTAGCGATAGTAGCTACCTGAACATCGAGCAGCGCCATGTCGATATACTGACCTTCCCCGCTGATACGACGGTGCTCAATCGCAGCGAGTATCGCAATCGTTGCATACAGACCGGTCATAATGTCTGCAGCTGCTACGCCGACTTTTTGTGGCCCACCTCCGGGTAAATCATCGCGCTCACCGGTGATACTCATCAAGCCACCCAAGCCTTGCACGATGAAATCGTAACCCGCCACATTGGCCATAGGGCCCGTTTGTCCAAAGCCGGTAATTGAGCAATACACCAATCTGGGGTTTATCTCCTTAAGCGCTGCATAGCTCAAGCCATAACGCGCCATATCACCGACTTTGTAGTTTTCAATGAATACATCCGTCTCTTTGATTAACTGACGAATGATTTCCTGCGCTTCTACTTTTGCGATATTCAGAGTCAGTGATTTTTTACCGCGATTAGCGGCTAAATAATAGGCTGCTTCCGAGGTGTCATTACTCGCTTCATCTTTTAAATAAGGCGGGCCCCATCCGCGTGTATCGTCGCCACTGCCGGGACGCTCAATTTTGATCACGTCTGCACCCATATCTGCCAGTAGCTGACTTGCCCACGGCCCTGCAAGAACCCGTGAAAGATCCAATACCCTAAGGTGCGAAAGAGCGCCTGTCATTCCAATTCCATTATCAAAATAGATTCTTTAGGTTGATTACACACGCCGTGTTACAAAACCCATATGCAGGCATGGCTGGCATAATCAGGCAATAACAATACGTTGGTCGAGGATACAACATGATATGAGACATCCAGGCCCTGCATTTGCTGATCGACTTCTTTAAACGATTTGTATGTGCCAGACTCGATACGGTATAAACATACATCTGCACATTTTCATTTAAGCTATTTACTTTGAATAGTATTCACCGGGATCTTATGCTCACTAATTACACCTCAACCCTATCTAAAGTCCGCACTACGGCTGCTAGCCTTTTAGCGATCGCTTTGTTTGCGTCCGGCTCTGTAAATGCTGCAGAGATAAGTTCATTACTCGATCAATCGATCAATGGCGCTCATCGCAGTGAAGCTAATCGCGCTCGCGACCGCTACCGCCACCCTAAAGAAACGCTGCTATTTTTTGGCCTCAAGCCTGAGATGACCGTCGCAGAGATATCACCAGCTGCTGGTTGGTACACAGAGATCATCGCACCAGTACTAAAAAATCAAGGTAAGTACTATGCTGCCGTGCCTAAGGTAGTTGATCAAATGCCCGAATCTATGAAGCGCCGCGACAGTAACTACCGCGCCATGCTCGCCAGCGATCCCAGTCTATATGGCTCAGCGACTATCGTTACCTACGATGCCGCCTCGCCTGAATTTGGTCCCAAAGCAACGTCGGATATGGCGCTGACCTTTAGAAATGTTCATAACTGGGCAAAAGCTGGCAATGCAGCGCAGATGTTTAGTGGATTTTTCAATGTACTGAAAAAAGGTGGAATACTCGGCGTAGTCGAGCACCGTGCAGCACCAGGCACCAGCTTTAAGGCACAGATAGACTCTGGCTATATGACAGAAGCCTATGTGATAGAAGCGGCCACTCAGGCAGGCTTTAAACTGCTTGCATCATCCGACATCAACAACAATTCGCTCGATACCAAAGATCATCCGGGTGGTGTGTGGAATTTACCTCCCAACCTGCGCGATGTGCCAGAACAGGATCGTGCACGTTATCTGGCGATAGGTGAATCGGATCGCATGACGCTGAAGTTTGTAAAACCTTAATTCAGTAGAACTGCACACACTATGACTTACCGCCTAGTTCGTACGCTGTTTGCAGCACTGCTGCTGTTGGGTATGCGTGCTGCCTGCGCAGCTGAACCAGTAGTCTATGGGCCAGAGTTGCAAGAGTTCCCCTACCCCTTTGCCGTGCAACGCTTTGTTTTCGAATCCCAGCGCCAGCAAATGCACATGGCTTACATGGATCTGCTGCCAGAAAAATCCAATGGCCGTACTGTGGTGCTCATGCATGGGAAAAATTTCTGTGGTGCGACCTGGGAACACACCATGCGCTTTCTTTCGGCTCAGGGTTACCGTGTGATCGCACCAGACCAGATCGGTTTTTGTAAATCGACCAAGCCTGCTGCTTATCAATACAGCTTCCAGCAGCTAGCGCACAACACACACGCTCTACTCACGCGGTTAGGTATACAGCGTGTCACTTTAATTGGGCATTCAACCGGTGGCATGCTGGCTACGCGCTACTCGCTCATGTTTTCCAAGCAGGTAGAACAACTGGTGATGGTTAATCCTATTGGTCTGGAAGACTGGAAGGCTGAGGGTGTACCGTCACTAACGATAGATCAGTGGTATGCGCGTGAACTACTCGTTACCGATGAGCGCATACGTAATTATGAGCGCAGCACGTATTACGTAAACGAGTGGCGTCCAGAATATGAAATCTGGGTGCAAATGCTGGCGGGTATGTTTCGCGGTCCTGGCCGTGAGGTGATTGCCTGGCACTCGGCTCTAATCTACGACATGATCTTCAATCAGCCTGTGCTGTACGAATTTGGCCAGTTAGCTATGCCTACCCTGCTGCTGATCGGTGACAAAGACAACACCGCGATCGGTAAAGATTTAGCGTCTCCCGATGTGCGTGCGCGCTTGGGTAATTACCCAGAGCTTGCGCGCCGCGCCGCTACCCTTATTCCACTTGCAGAACTGATACGATTTTCTGATTTGGGACATGCGCCGCAAATGCAAGATAAAGAACGGTTTCATCAGGCACTAGCAGCAGGTCTGGCTAAACTGTCGGCATCCACGGCAGACTAAGTTGGCACCATCCGCTGCGGTTTCTACTAAGGACTCGCTTCACCTATAATGAATCATACATATCGTTAGGTTTTGTGCACCCGTTTACCAACGAAGCAGATACTATAAAAATTGTTTACCTAAAAACAAGCATCGCTGCATGTAGCGAAAATATTGGAGACACTAATGATCGCTTTAAAAACACCCTTCCTTCAACGATTTTGTGCAGTGGCGGCACTCACTCTGTTTTCCACCTGTATCAGCGCTCAGACTATCGATAGAAAAACCTTAAGCATAGAGGCTGCCAACAAAATCATCGCCGGTGCCCTGGAAGAAGCAAAAAATAATAACTGGATAGTGAACATTGCGGTGGTTGATGACAGCGGACATTTGCTCAGCTTTCAGCGCATGGATGGCGGACTCGTTGGTAGCATCGATGTGTCTATCGGTAAAGCTCGCACTGCCGCTATTTTTCGCCGATCAACCAAAATTCTTGAGGAAGCTGCAAAAACGCGTCCCGCTATTGTTACGCTTCCCAATGGTGTCTTGCTTCAGGGTGGAGTGCCTATCCTAATCTATGGCCAGACTGTGGGCGCTGTGGGTGTAAGCGGGGTCACCTCACAACAAGACGAGCAGATTGCAGAAGCAGGTATACGTGCCGCTGGTTTTGCTAAGTAAATTTTTTCTGTAAACCGATTATTAATAACAAAAAATCATACTGATATTTTTTACCAGTATCATATAAACATAGTTGATTTCTTCTGACCTTTGAAACGCACTATGAAAAAAACTAAACTACTGCTCTTGCTTTTGTGTTTTCCATTGATAGTTCATAGTCATAATGGTGATAACAACCAAGACGACGACGATACTGAATGCGAGAACCACCTTAACGAAGTATTTCCCACTCTGCTAAAGCCTTATGCCAAGCTTGAGTGTGATCAGTTTATTGTCAATACAGAGCAATGGCAGTGGCGCTTTCCCAACAGCTATTTCGACCGACCTTACGTTCCTGCATTTGCTCCGAAAACAAAAAAGAATATCGGCGGCAATCGTGTCTATAAAGAATTCAATGCTGAAGAAATAGAAAAAAATCTAATACCTGAACTACACGAATCTAAATTCAAAAAAATTCGTTCGTATCTGCAGACTCAACCACCTGAACGCCTTATTAAGCTCAAGGCGACCAATGATCTTGGCGACCAGATGGACGTATGGTTTGGTCTGATCAGCGAAGACAAGGGCTGGGTAGCTATCTGCTCACCCATTTGCGCACCAGAGTATTTCTTTTTGACTGAGCGACTGAAATAAATTGGTCATTCGACTTTAGTCTTACGAAAACTGAGTTCATGGCTTTGATAAGGCAGCGCCCATAAAAAAACCGGCACTACCTTTCCAGGTAATGCCGGCCAGTTAAAAGGCGATTAAATCTTAGTAGAGCACCATAGGATTACCAGGTGATCCTGTACCACCGATAATTTTGAGTGGTGCCCAAATGAAGGCTCCTTCCATTGCACCGGCTTTGATCATAGACTCGGTATCGACATTCTCAAGATTCCAAATACCATGACGTGTTTGTATGGCCGTATGACATGGAACTGCATAACCCTCTTCTTCATTACCTGGCTGCGCATCATTGGCTGATGTATCACCCATAGTCATAGCGATATCACGCTCAGCAAAGTATCTACATGCGCTAATGCCAAATCCAGGCTCACCCTCAGCAAAGATGGCACGAGCTGCGGCGCGCTGCTCTGAAGTTAATGATTTATAGCGAGCGTTGCCCCATGTATTGCCTTGGCCCGTATGAAGTGCAACACAGTCTCCTGCGCCGATTTCTTTCAGACCTTGCGCTTTAACCATCGCCTTAACATCATCCGCTGTCACGATACCTATATCACCTGGCTTTTTAGGTATAGGCAGCATCTCTGCAGCCTTGGGTAATTTACCCTGCGACTGACGATAAGCTACAGCGTCGAGCACGATAATGCGGCAAACAAAACCCAGCTCACCGACATGCTCCACTCCTAGGGGACCCATACCCACTACCTGACCGCCAGCACCACGCTCATAGGAATCCCACATCATCACACCGTTGTACATGACCGGACCCTTGGAGGTATTAACACCAATGTGTCCTGGGCCATCAAACTGCGTTTGAATCTGACCGATCTGTGTTGTTACCAACTCATCGTGATAAATCAGCGCATTCTTACCGAACGGTCCGCCCGTTGGTGTACCGGGTATCCACATATTCCACTTACGCGGACCAAAACCAGGGGCTTCGCTGTGGTAGTACTTACCGATAGTTATAGATTTGTTTTGCTTAATGGTTGCAAGCGCTTTGGCTATGTTGGCAGGATTTTTTGTATGGTTTGCGCTGCCAGCTTTGTCCCCACGACCCCATTTTGGCGGATCCCAACTCAGTGCAGAATCATCGACGGGGCCTTTCATGGCTTGTGCGTGTACGGAACCCACCAACAAAAATGCCAGAATCGCAATTGCTTTATTTATCATACTGTCTCCTCCAGGCTGATAGCTTTATTAAAAGGTTTTTTTAAAGCGGTTTGTCATGCGAGATTCGGTCAATCAAAATTACGATCGACGATGTAAGACTTGCAGCTGTACTCAATTTAGTCAAGCCAATTCGCTATTTTTAGGCAAAACAGCACACGCTTATGTCGATATGATAATAAAATCCAGAGCCGATTTTTGTAGCTAACTATCTAACGTGGCATAGTGATTTGGAAACTGAATACTGTGCACGCACCTGAGCAACCGCTGGCTGGTTGACGACCCATTTGAGCAATCAAAACCTCACCGTTACGAAAACAGTCACAGCCCATTCAGCCGACACACGTAACTGCTAACGGCTGCAAACGCATCTAAAATTAAACAAGATATGTTTAAATTTATTTTTTCGTAACCTGCGGCTTACGAAAAAATACTACGTCTTGCCATGGCAAATCAGATACGACCCTATCAAAAATCAAGCCAACATCAGTCGCTTCTTTTTTTACCTGAGCCACAGTCATTGTGTGTAATCGTTTAATAGGTACGTTAGGATCATTTGCTCTGTATTCAACAAAAACAACCGCTCCGCCCGGCTTAACCGACTGCACTAGGGCTTCAAGAAATTCACGCGGAAATTCCAGCTCATGGTACACATCCACCATGACAGCCATATCTAACAAGTTACTCGGTAAGTTAGGGGTAAGGGGTGTGGCCTGTCTGACTTCGAATTGATTTTTTGGGTATTTTTTCGCGGCCTCTGTAAGCCGACTTACCATCTCTGGTTGAACATCAGCAGCCCACATCTGCCCATGGGACTTAATACGCTCTAGCATCAACATACTCAAGCGACCCGTGCCCGCACCTATGTCACCTACGATCATGCCGGGCTTTAATTTCAGCACATCGATTAGCAGATCAGTTCTCTCTTCACGCTGACGCTCTGATCTGTCTAGCCATGAAGCGCCTTGCCATCCCATAATTTTTGCAATTTGTCGATTGCAGTATTGTTTCAAAATTCCGTCGGGATGTCCCGTTTGCAGAGTGACGTATTCACACGGCACAGTAGCCGACACTGCTGATTCAGCACGGGAGTCATGGGTGGCCATCGCCAAGGCAAACGTTGCAGGAAGTAGTAACGACCATTTCGTGCTTATTAGTAAATGAATGGTACGTACACCTGCAGTAGCGATGCTATTGGGTAGGCTTGGTAAGTCAAAGGATGTTTTCATAATAAGAGCATAGTAATGCTGACGCGTAATCTGTGCTGAAAACCAGATGGTGCTTCGATATTAATTACCGAGCAGACCAAAAGTCAGTATGAGTATTTCTGCACGAAGCAAGGTGATCCAGCTAAAGATGACATCATGACCACGGCAAATATCGCCTGTAATAACGCTAAGCGAAATATGGCTGCTGCCTGCGATGGCAACAGCACAAAAGATGCTGCCTATACTTTCGATAAAGATGGCAGGCCTGTAGTTTCACAATGACTGGGGAAGATGTTAACTTAGTATAAATTTCAGACACAAATGCAGTCAACGATATCGATGTAGCAGCTAACGTCGACTGACAATACATCTGAAGTTGTTCTGACCACCCACACCTTTCTAACGTGACACTCAACCTAACTATCCACCCAAGCCCGCAGACTCACGTTTGCGGGCTTTTGAATTTATACACAGCTTACTTGTACTGAGTATTTGAAAGGAATTCATCATGCGTCGTCGCACATTTCTAAGCCATGGCGTTACGGCGATTACCGCCATGCTTGCACCCACACTGACATGGGCTGCCAAATCAATGCAAACAGGGCTGGTGTTTGATGAGATTTTCTTAACCCGATTTTTTGGGCCCGATCACCCCGAACAACCTGAGCGGCTGCAAGTAGCAAGAAAAGCGATCACTGCAGCAGGACTTGATTCCAAACTTCAGAAGATCCCGCTCAAACAAATTAACGATAGCGAACTTAAGCTGGCTCACTCTGCAGCTCATATAGCTGGCATACGATCCAACCATGGTGCACTTATTGATACCTATGCCCGAGCCGGTGTAGGCGGTACGCTGGCCGCCTGCGACGCTGTGCATCGCGGTAAGGTGCGTAACAGCTTTGTGCTGGTGCGCCCACCGGGACATCATGCGGGCAATGCAGGGGAAGTCGTGGGATTTTGCCTGTTCAATAATGTTGCAATCGCAGCTCGGTATCTGCAGCGTCGGCTAGGCTATCGAAAAATTCTGATCATCGATTGGGATTTTCATCATGGCGATGGCACCGAGTCATTTTTCTATGATGATCCATCTGTATTGTACTTTTCTACGCACCGATTCGAATCCTATCCACGCACTGGCGATCCCGAACGGCGCGGCGCTGGCGCAGGCCTGGGATACAACATCAATGTTGCGCTGGAATGTGGCGCAGGTGACAGCGAAGTACTGCATGCTTTTGACACGCAATTGATGCCAGCGGCTTTACGATTCAAACCCGACTTTGTTTTGATCTCGGCTGGCTTTGACAGCCGGGAAAATGACCCCTTGGGGTGTTTCAACATTACCGACCAAGGCTATGCCGATTTAACCGAGCGCACGCGTGC
Organism: Oxalobacteraceae bacterium; assembly: GCA_021298555.1. Classification (GTDB taxonomy): domain Bacteria; phylum Pseudomonadota; class Gammaproteobacteria; order Burkholderiales; family Burkholderiaceae_D; genus Pernthalerella. The sequence goes on along the minus strand of JAJTGE010000070.1, from coordinate 5,214 downwards.
TATTGCCCGCGCAAGCGGACATGAACGCATAGTGTCAGCATTAGAGGGAGGCTATAACCTGGAGGGACTTGCAAGTGGCATCGTCTCGCACTTGCAAGCCTTGATGAAGTAAGTGCAGATAGCCATTAGGAACTCAAAAGCTCTGTGTTCAGCACTAGAAAAATGAGCGTAAGCGGGTTACGCTTTTTTGCTAATAACAGACTGAAGATGCGCCCCTTGCCGACTTACCGCACGACCTGCTGCACCCATCATTAAGTGATCTTTCTCATGTTGCTCTGCGACGAGTGAAAGATAGCGCATGCATGTAATACGTAAAAACGATGAGAGATTACCTATTTTTCCCTGCCGCCCTATGATTTCTTCATACAGCGTGGAAATCAGCTGATTCGTTGTTACCTGATCTTTGGCTGCAATGCGAGCCAGCACATCCCAGCATAGATTTTCTAAACGTATACTGGTTACGACACCACGTATTCGTAGTGATCGTGTGCGCTGCTCATAGTGAATAGGATCGGCACTTGCATAAAGATCACACATGCTTAAAACCTCCGCGGGTAGGAATGCTACTAGCTACATTACGCTATGGAGATACTGATCAGCTCATTAAAGCATCACATGTACGTCGGTACTATTTCACTGTCTTAAGATAGTCGATAATAGCTGCGCGAACAGTGGCATCGGGCTGCTGGTACATCATGTACGTTCCCGCTGCTACGTTTTGCGGGTCTTCCAGCCATTTGTCTAATAGCTCTGGCGTCCAGTTTTTCTTGGCCAGTGCTTTTTTAAACTCAGCTGAATAAGCAAACCCCTTGATCTGCCCTGCCGGACGACCAAGAACGCCATGCAGATTGGGACCCAAACCGGGCGGTGCTCCGGCGACTATGGAATGACAAGCAGCGCACTGCTGCGAGAAAAGTTTCGCACCATCGGCTTGCTGTGACTGCGCTGGGAGCGCAATGGCTCCCAGCAACAGTGCAACCGATACGCTTAAACGTAAAGAGTGCGGCTTAGACATTACAGCTCCTTACGCGCCATGCTCTTGGCTATGTAGTCAGCCTGACGAATCGCCAACGCCACAATAGTCAATGTAGGATTTTCTGATGCGCCCGTGGTGAATTGGCTGCCATCAGAAACAAACAGGTTTTTAATATCGTGTGTTTGGCCCCACTTATTAACAACGCCATCTTTTGCTTTTGCACTCATGCGATTTGTGCCTAAGTTGTGCGTAGACGGATAAGGCGGAGTGAATATCACGCGCTTGGCACCGACTGATTCATACAATGCTTTAGCCTGTTTGAATCCATGCTGGCGCATTGCATTGTCATTCGCATGGTCACTAAATTGAACGTTGGGAATAGGCAGACCAAAGGCATCCTTCTCAGTGGCATGCAATGTAATGCCATTGGATTCCTGAGGCATATCTTCACCCACCAGCCACATACCTGCCATATTGTCGTAGGCGTCCATAGCATTAGAGAAATCACGGCCCCAATCACCCGGATTTAAAAATGCTGCCATGAACGGCACGCCCAAGGACAGGGTTTCCATTTCATAGCCACCAACGAATCCGCGTTTAGGATCAAAGCGTGACTCATCTTTGATAATGCCTGCCATGGTCGTACCGCGGAACATGTGCACTGGCCTTTCATAAATTGCATAGACCGATGCCGTCATGTGGCGCATGTAATTTTTACCCACCTGGCCGGATGAATTAGCCAAACCATTCGGATACATGGTCGATGCAGAATTCAACAACAAGCGTGGTGATTCAATCGAGTTACCAGCGACACAAACTAAACGCGCTTTTTGGAAATAACGATTACCGTTTGAATCACCGTACATAACACCCGTTACTTTGCCCGATGCATCATGCTCAATCTTGAGTGCTTGAGCATCTGAACGAACCTCTAAGTGACCAGTGCGCTCGCCCTTGGGAATCTCGGTATACAAGGTCGACCATTTGGCACCTGATTTACAACCCTGAAAGCAAAAACCGATTTGCTGGCACGAACCACGACCATCGCGCGGTTTGGAATTGATCGACATATTCCCGGTATGGAAGTGCTCGTAACCCATTTTTTTAGCACCTGCTGCCAGTACTTTGTAGTTGTTATTGCCGGGTAGTCGGGGAATGCCATTCGTCCCGGTTGTACCCATTTTCTTCTCGGCCTTGTCGTAGTACGGGTTCAGGTCAGAGAGCGTAATTGGCCAGTCCAGCAAATTAGCGCCAGGCACTTTGCCGTAGGTGGTGCGAGTTTTGAATTCATGTTCTTGAAAACGCAATGAAGCGCCAGCCCAATGAACAGTTGATCCACCCACTGCCTTCACTATCCATGCTGGCAGATTTGGAAAATCTTGTGACACACGCCAAGTACCCGATGTGGTGCGCTTGTCTAGCCAGGATATCTTGCTAAACATAGGCCATTCATCATTTTCGAAATCATTGATTTCATGACGCTTACCAGCTTCGAGAATGACAACATTAATACCTTTTTGCGCCAGTTCATTTCCTAACGTACCGCCACCTGCGCCAGAACCAATGATGACGACTACCTCGTCATCTAAATCAAATTTCTTAGCCATGTCTGTCTCCTCAATTCTTCAAATAGTTTTGATCGGTGCAAAGTGGACGTGATCAGAGATGATCCATCCAGGTCTGGTCGTTAAAGCCCCGGTTGATATATCCACCAAGTTGGGCAGAAGGCCCCTGATATCCCAGCTTGGCCCAGACGGCTGGCTGGTTGTAAAGACTAACTACCAGATCGCCACGAATCTTTTTGAAAAAAGGTGATGTTTCTATACTTTGAAGTACATGTACACGATCACGCTCTTTGGCTACCTTTGAGTAAGCAGAACCAAATTTACTTTGAGCGATAGAGTCTGCTTGCGCGACACCTTCCTGTATGAGTTTTTTTACGCCCTCATCTGATTTCGCTTGTTCTGCATACACACCTACAGCGTTTGCGTACAAGGAATCATCAAAACGATCGTGAGGAAAAATATCACGAGCTATCTTGACTAGCGTTGCAAACGTATCGCTACCCAGTACATCCTCTGCCAGTGCTGCATTTGGAATAAACATCATAGGCAGACCACCTGCTGCGCTAGCAACAGTGCCTGCGGTAGCAATCTTGAAAAACTGCCGGCGTTTTGGTTCTGTAGGTTTGTACATAATTGTCTCCTCCGACGTAAATCTAATGGTCTGTAGTTAGTTTACTAATTTGTTTTACTCAATTCACTGCCGAAAAATAAATTTCACTATTTTGCTGATCAAAAGAATTAACTACTAAACGCTGCTTCAAACAAACTGGTACGACTAGTGGTAATGCCCTCCGGTTTGCAATACCTCAATCTTGTATCCATCCGGATCTTGGATGAAGAAAAATCGAGCAAGCAACTCCCCATCTTTTTTAAATTCTTTAATCGGTAGCGGGTTGTAGCCTAATTTTTCTAGTTTGGACTGCATAGACTCCAGATCATCAACAACAAATGCGTAGTGACCATAACCATCACCGTGGGTGTATGGCTCTGTACGGCTGAAATTATGAGTTAGCTCAATTTCAAAATCGTTTTCTGAATTTCTCAAATAAATAAGAGAAAAGTCATCAAAATCTAATCTGTGACTAATGGAAAAGCCGAAGCCTTCAGAGTAAAACCGTATCGATCGCTCGGGATCGAACACGCGTATCATGGTATGAATAATTTTAGGCATGGTGTGACACGAATCAAAAATTTACAAGTAATTATTGATCGGTCAATCAGAGAAGTGGTAGTAGCGCACTACTACTTTGAGCCGAGTAGTAGCCGGGTATGTTTTTCTTCATATTGCGCCGCAAAAATTATTGGGCCAAGACGAGCTTCTTGATGAAGTATGTAACTAGTTTTTCTAATGCGGCAGAGCAAAAAATTTAAAAGAAAATTATTTGCCGGCGATAGAATTTAATGAATTTATTCTTATTGTCTATATTGTAAGTGTGTGGTGCTTGTCAGGCAGCGGCCTTTACTGTCCGACCTCCATCGCTGCTCTTCACATTTCGAGGGACTAATCAATATGTATGAAATGGTAATTACTGCGCTGCGGCTTTGCATCCCTGCACATGAGAGTGATGCGCAAAAGTATAAGTAACTGGTTACAAGGATTAGGTCACAGCGTTAGAAGAAGTATAAAAACCTACTGAACCCGCCATGCAAGCAACGCTGGCAACTAGGGTTAGACGAAATCGCATAGGCAACCAAGAAGCCACTTGGTAATGGGAATAACGCTTCTGATCAACTCGGTAACAAAGCCACAGCAGTATGGCCATAAAAAGCAAATCAAAAGGTGAAGTTAGTAGCGTAGCCAGCCAAGCCAGCAGACTGGGTGTGATCCCCCAAATCCATGGTGACGGATTAGTAGCTGCAGGTTGCACATCGCGCATTTCCAAGCCCCAGTGTATCGCCCCCAAAAAACTAATGATCACTGCGGCATAGCTACTTAACGCATGGCTGATGAATGAGTGCGATATGCGATCTGGCCACCAAAATGCAGCGGATAAAAAAACAAACGGAACCAAGCCAGCGTAACCTAGTAAATGAGCCCACGCGGGTGGATCGTTTGTAGTAACTGCGTTCACTTCCATAACTATTATGATGAATGATCGGATTCATCGTTCGATGCTGCATGTGCCTGCCCTAGTGGAATTGGCGCGGCCATCTTTTCGCCATCCCACTGTTGCCCGCACCAGCAAATACCCTCGGAATTAATGAGGCAGGTACCGCTACCGCAGCAACGCTGGTCTTCTTCCATCATGAAACCTTTCTTTAAGTTTAAATCTATTTTTTGCAAATCGACTTGGTTGGACTCGTCACATTTGTAAATGTGCGGGTAATAGCCGACTATTTTGTGTGATCAAAAGCTAGCTATGGTTTATTAATTGAAATCCACAGCATTTTGGGCATAAGGTCTGTAAGCAAATGCGAGGGACTCACCAGTAAATTTCAGTCAGACGTATCACTTTGATTCGTAAGTGCGTTGCCTATCTATCTTAAAAAGCAAGTGGCACAAACTATGATGCGATTTTAGCTGCCGTTTTGAGCCCATTTGCTATTTTTCATAAAAACAAATCCAATAATCCAAAAAATACCAAGCGACATGATAGCGAATACAAATGGCGTAATTAATCTGGTCTCTGCCCATTCATTAAATATTTTGTCTCTGTCTTTTTTGCATTGAGA
>JAJTGE010000069.1 GCA_021298555.1 Oxalobacteraceae bacterium | reverse complement strand
TACTAGGAATGGCTATAGGTACTACGAATATGATTCTCCAGGAAAAAAATGGAACATGTAAAGTCGTCGATGTTGAAATCACTATGGATCCAGATGGCTTGTTAAAAACATTTACAGAGTTGTTCCCAGACGAAAAAAATATACGAATCATGGCAGCTGCCGACAGCCTGGTGCTATCGGGCGTAGTGAGTGATGCATTGGTGGTTGCTCAGTTAGTTGATCTGGCAACGGCGTATGTGCGCCGGCCAGCAATATCAGGAATAAATCAGCCAGACGGAACCACTACGCCGTTAACCACATTAGGACTGCAGCAGCCGGTGAACAACCAAACGCAATCGCCACCGAGGGTTATTAATTTACTGAGTATAGGAAGTGCGCAGCAAGTCATGTTAGAAGTGAAAATTGCTGAAGTCTCAAAAACTCTGATAGATAAATTAGGTGCGGGTGTTCAAGGCAGTGTGGGAAATGGTATGTGGACGTACAGCATACTCACACAATTTTTAACCAATACCTTAGCCGGTGGGGTCAGCGCAGCCCGCTCCACTGGAACAGCCTTAGTGCTTGAGGCAGAAAAAAAAGATGGCTTAATAAAAATTCTTGCAGAGCCTAATGTCATGGCTATAAGCGGACAAGAAGGCAGTTTTCTGGCAGGCGGCAAAATTCTCATACCCGTGTCACAGGACGCATTATCAAACCGCATTACGCTAGAAGAGAAAGAATTTGGTGTGGGTCTGAAATTTACACCCACTGTGCTTTCTGGCGGTCGCATCAATCTCAAAGTTTCACCCGAGGTATCTGAGTTGTCGCGTGAAGGCGTAGGTATTAGTAATCTCTCGAACAACGCGCGAACTATTCTGCCTTTAATTACAACCAGACGATCATCGACAACAGTTCAGTTAAGTGATGGAGAAAGTTTTGCTATAGGCGGACTCATCAAAAACAACAAAACAACAAATGTCAAAGCTTTTCCTATACTTGGAGAGATTCCTCTTATAGGAGCACTGTTTAGGAGTACAGACTTTCAACAGGACCGAACTGAACTCGTATTCGTAGTAACACCGCGCCTGATCAAGCCACTACCTACAAAAATTGCACTACCAACAGATGGTCATATAGACCCTAGTAGAAGAGAACTATTTTTAGAGGGTCGTATGGAAGGTAAGTCAGTAGACGACAAAAAATCAGATACGACACCGAAAAAATAAGTTCGAACCATAAAATTATAAAAAACAAAGGAGTAAACAATGAAAAAGCTAATGGTTGAAATAGCGCCTCTGTGCTTGATAGCAGCGTGTGTAAGTGCATGTGTACCGACAACACCGCAATGGGATAGCCAATTTGGCGAGACCGCTCGCAAAACGGCGGCACTACAGATACTAAATCCCGATGCAGGTACAGGTACGGTCAGTGAGTCCATGGAGGGGCAGGCGGGCCGGGAAGCTATAGGTCGCTACAGGAGCAGTTTTAAAGAGCCACAAAATAATGCGAATAGCTTTGTGATTGGTGTTGGCCGCTAAGATTCACTAAGTCCCATGCTACTGAGTAGCCTATTTACCAAAAATTTAAAAATAAAATTAAAGAAAAATTTTGTGGCTACATCATTCAATGATTTAGCAAAGATAAGGTGCGTAATCTTATGAAAGCTTTAATTCTCTCCAATGATAAAGAAACCAAGGCTTTGATACAGCGTACTTGTCAGGTACACCAGCCTGCACTAGAGATTATTCAGCCATTGCCTGGTATGCAAAGTGATGTTGGATTAATTACTCTGAACTCACCAGATGTTGTTGTGATAGATGCCAATGGCTATGGTGATAAATCGTTAGAAATCGTAGCGAGTATGACCCAGAAATATCCCAAGGCATTTTTTATGCTTTTGTCTTCTGACCGGTCATCAGAAATGCTAATAGAAGCCATGCGGTTGGGGGTGCGTGAAGTTGTTGCACTCCCCATTGTGCTGCCTGATCTGCAAGCAGCATTACAGCGTATTACCGAAAAAATCAGCACAACAGAAAAAAAAGAAGGAAAATTATTATCGTTTTTATCCTGTAAGGGTGGAAGTGGTACTACCTTCATCGCCGCAAATCTTGCCTACGCTTTGTCAGCCTTGGGGCGCAAGCGTGTACTGTTGATTGATCTTAACCAGCAGTTTGGCGATGCAGCGTTATATGTGTCTGACTTGAAAGCGTCGCTTGCATTATCTGATGTGTGTAATTCGGTAGACCGTATGGATCTCAATTTACTTGAATCCAGTGTTTTGCATGTGACGCCTAATTTTAATATTTTGGCATCTTCAGACCAAGTAGAAAATTCGGCAGATATTCATGTGGATCAATTTTCCAGCCTGCTGCAATTTGTACGTCAGCATTACGATTTCACGATCATGGATCTGGGTCGACAAATCAATCCAATCAATGTACGTGCCCTCGATGTTTCTGATTTTATTTATCCCATATTTCAGCAATCTCTTCCCTTCTTAAGAAATGGACGACGATTATTTGAAATTTTTTCTGCACTAGGCTACCGACAAGAAAAAATTCAAATAGTAATAAATCGATTTGAGAGTTCAGCTTCGCTAGACGCCGCAGAATACGAGCGTGTCCTAGGGCAGCGTGTCGCGCATCGCATTCCGAATAACCATGAAGTAGTCAATGAATCCATTAATCAAGGTCTGCCCGTTTTACAGATGGCACGCAGCAGTCCTATTACAAAAAGCTTAGTTGAGTGGGTGAATGGCTTGGTTGATATCTCTACTCCATCAACGACTAGCTTAATACGTAGAATTTTTGTTCGAAATTCAGCACCGCTTGATTTGTTTCGTTAAGACTAATACGGGCTAACTTTAAAGACCTATGCACATGGATATACGAGAGCGCTTGATGGTAGTGGGTGGAACGGAGAAATCACCCACAATGGAAAATAATTTTTATTCCCCGGTATATCAAAAATTAAAGTATCAGCTACATCAGTTGTTGCTAGAAAAAATAGATCTTGAAAAATTACAGAATTTATCAACTGAACAATTCAAACGCGAAATATCTTCTCTGGTCGATCAAATTTCAGAAGAAGAAAAATTGATGGTAAATCAGGTAGAGCGTCGCCAGCTAGCAATCGATATGCAATATGAGATGCTGGGGTTTGGACCCATAGAGCCCCTGATGGCAGACCCAACGGTTTCCGATATTTTGGTTAATACCTATAGCAAAATTTATGTAGAGCGCCGTGGACGACTTGAATTAACGCCTGTGACGTTTAATGATAATGCTCACTTACTCAAGGTGATAGAAAAAATTGTTTCGCGTATTGGTCGACGTATTGATGAATCCAGTCCTATGGTAGATGCTCGACTTCCTGATGGATCGCGAGTAAATGCCATCATCCCCCCACTGGCAATCGATGGGCCAATACTTTCGATACGCCGTTTCTCAGTCCAACCCTTATCTATTACTGATTTAATTAATTACAAAAGCGTAAACCAATCAATTGCAACACTCTTGGCAGCGCTAGCAAAATCTAAAATTAATATATTAATTTCAGGTGGGACCGGTAGCGGTAAAACGACTTTACTCAATGTGATCTCTGGCTTTATTCCGGCAGATGAACGTATTGTGACGATAGAAGATGCCGCCGAATTGCAATTGCAGCAGCCTCATGTCGTCAGGCTAGAGACTAAACCAGCAAATATCGAGGGAAAAGGAGAAGTCACGCAACGAGCCCTTGTGAAAAACTCTCTCCGTATGCGGCCGGACCGTATCATTCTTGGCGAGGTTCGGGGTGGGGAAGCACTGGACATGTTGCAAGCTATGAATACTGGACATGAAGGCTCACTAGCAACCATACATGCGAATTCTCCCCGCGACGCTTTATCTCGTCTGGAAAATATGGTTGGTATGGCCAATACGAATTTAAGTCCACGCGCAGTGCGGCAGCAAATTGCAGCAGCAATTACCGTTGTTATACAGATCATGAGATTTCCGGATGGAACTCGCAAGTTACTCAGCTTGCAAGAAGTAACTGGTATGGAAGGCGACACTATCAGTATGCAGGAAATATTTGTATTTAAACGTAACGGAGTTGATAAAGATGGCCATGTACTAGGACATTTTATGCCTACAGGTGTATTTCCAAAATTCGATCAGCGACTAAAAGAATTTGGTGTGACCTTACCTGAATCACTTTTTCATGATGGTGATGATGCTGATGAACATCAGCAGATAACGAGTCAAATTACTTTGTAAGGAGTTAGATCATGGATACTCTTTATTATGTTTTTATCGTTCTTTTATTTATTGCAGTGGCGCTAGCCAGTGAGGCTCTTTGGCAATGGTGGTTTGCGTCCCGCAGTACTGCAGCAAAAAGATTGAATAAGCGACTCAGACAAACAACGTCTATATCTGCTGCGATCAAGCGAGACGCACCTGGCTTACTCAAAAATCATCGCTTAGCTACTTCTGATAAGTTAGATGCATGGTTACGTAAGTTGCCTGGTATCTATCGTTTACAAGCGTATATTTTGCAGGCCGGTCTTGCTTGGTCAGTCAGTCGATTTCTCATGCTTGGTTTGCTTGTTGCGATGTTCAGTTTTTTTATTTGCGTGCTAATGCCAATCTCTATAAACATGATCGTTGGCATTTCTATACTTAGTTCACTTTTACCACTGGGATTTATTATCCGCATGCGTGAGCAACGTTTACGAAAAATTGAAGAGCAATTACCTGAAGTAGCAGATTTTATTAGTCGTAGTTTACGAGCTGGTCATGCTTTTTCTATCAGTTTGCAAATGCTAGTTGAGGAAATGCCTCAACCTATTGCTTCTGAATTTAAGATTGTTTCTGATGAAATAAATTTTGGATTGCCCATGTCCGAGGCATTACAACGTCTTTGTGTACGAGTACCGTTACCTGACTTGCAATATTTTGTTATGGCGATACTTATACAGCGTGAGACAGGCGGTAACTTGGCCGAGCTCATGACGAAAGTGAGTGGTTTAATACGACAGAGGCTTAAGTTGGAAGGAGATGTCAGAGTGTTGTCTGCCGAAGGACGGTTGTCCGCATGGATTCTTGCTTTGCTTTCACCGGTGGTGGCAGTAATTTTTTCATTTACTAATCCGGATTATCTCAAGCAATTGTGGGACGATCCTTCGGGTCCTATGCTGCTTTGGACAGTGGGTGGCATGTTATTCCTGGGTGTCTTGGTGATGCGTTTTATTGTTCGTATACGCGTGTAACTATGGACGCTCACACGTTACTTTTTATTTGCGGCGTATTTCTTCTGGTTGCCTCGTGCGCAGGCTTGTTGGTTTGGTGGTTGTTTACAGACAGGATACGTAGGCGGATAGCTGATATTCAGGTTCTTGCGAAGTCCGGTACGTGGGGTATCGATAGCCCCTGGTTGGAACGAGCAGTTAGCTTAAGTCGCCCCTTGGCTAAGTTATCTTTACCGCCTGAGAATTGGGAAACATCACCTGTACGTCGTCATTTGATTCATGCCGGTTGGCGTAGTAAATCGGCTCCCCAACTTTTTTATGGCTCAAAAACTATATTAGCAATGCTGTTTCCGGTTTTCTTTTTTGCTTTTAGTGACAGTTCGATGTTTTTTGAAAGTACAGAAACAGTGCTTTCTGCTTTAGTCTTGTCATCGGGAGCAGGTTATTTTTTACCCAATCTCATTCTTTTACTAAGAGTAGCGCATCGGCAACGTGAAATTTTTGAGAATTTTCCTGATGCTCTTGATTTACTGACCATTTGTGTCGAGGCCGGCTTAGGCTTGGATTCTGCTTTAAAAAAAGTAGCTGATGAAATCCACATTAAAAGCAAAGTGCTGTTTCAAGAATTACATTTAGTTTTAATGGAATTACGAACAGGCTATTCCAGAGAACAGGCATTACGTAATTTAGCGATGCGCACCGGGGTTGATGAGGTAGAGTTTTTCGTCGCGATGCTGATACAAGCGGACAGATTTGGCACATCAATTACTGATTCAATTCGAATTCACTCTGACAATCTTCGTACAAAACGCAAACAGAAAGCTGAGGAAGCTGCTCAACAGATTTCATTGAAATTATTATTTCCATTAATTTTTTTAATTTTTCCATCTCTGATGCTAGTACTTGCTGGGCCGGCTATCTTGCAGATTTATCGCTTGCTATTGCCGTCAATGGCGAGTTAAAAATTATCTTTATTTATTGGATATGTCTGCAGTTTGAGAAATCTGTTGCTACATAGTAGAAGCTATATATTATTTTCGGGAGTATAAGTTTTATTGAGCATCACTAATTTATTTTGTTAATTTGCGATTCGCTCCAAACAATATCATTGTCAATAGAATAAAGTTGACAAAGTGTTGTACTATTTTTTTGGCATGCAACCAGCGCCCTATCAGCTGGGTCATCGCCTTCTGAAGCCCAGCTCCATTGACCCGAAGACGATAATGCAAAAGCGCGTGGCGAGGTTTTTTTCAAATAATCGCGATACCCTAATCTCCCAGTATTTGATAAATACGGTAATGCACTAACATTATCTAATTCAGAGTAATTAGTAGCGGGTGGTCTGACACTCTTGGCCACATTAATGGTGGGGTGTGCAGGCAACCCCACACGGTGTAAGAAACTTTCAGTTTCTGGCAGCCAAATGGACACGCCATCGTGGCTGCCCGCCATTCCATGTGCATCGTTTTTGAATTTACCAAACGCATGTAGTTGGGGAGTAAAACCAGCCGATTGGTAGGCACTGTAGAGTCGTTTGGCTAAATTATGATCAAAATAACTATCGTTCTCGCCGTAAAACCAAAGACTAGGCAAACTGGTATTTTTTGAATAGCTCGCAAATGCTTGGACTAGTGAATTTTTCCAATCGCATCCCTGCCCATCAATGCGCAGCCCTCCCGAAAAATTAAGCAGGGCGCGCACTCCTGGAAACGGTCGCATACCAAAAGCCATAGCAGCTAGTCCGCCGTAGGATTGTCCGCCTACAATTATCTGTTCTCGATCTATCCAGCTTATTTTGATAAGTGCTGTAAGCGCTGCTTCTATATCATCCGCTTGCAGTCGGCCATTTTCAGTCATATTGCAGCCAAAATCTGTATAGCTTCCGGTTGAACGTGAAAATCCTCTGCGCATGGGTATGGCAACAGCATATCCACGTTTTACAAATTCGCGGCTTATGGCAAGAAAGCGATCACGTTTTTGTTTATGCGGATCGCCACGTTCTTTACCATGATTCATTATCAAGAGTGGAAACGGACCATCACCTGGTGGTTTGAATAAGGTAGTTTCAAATTCAAACGCTGCGCCATTCACGGTCACGGGTAACATAGTGACCTGCTCATTAATGGTGGAATCGAGTGATTCTGCAGACACCAGACCTGCATTAAGTAAGCCAAGCACAAGGCTAGTCACAGTGAATGCAGGAAAAAATAAAAAGAAGTAGTGTCTCAAGCGTTGCAAGGGCATAACTCTTTAACGAAAGGCAATAATGCCTATTTTAAAGATTACCTGAGTTTACTTCTATTGAATAAATGCTAATTTAGTAAATCAAATCAGTTCCGCGATTTGATTTACTATTTTTATTAAGTGACTACACATTAGCTTCTAAATTTGTTACGCGTAAACGAGAGGCTAGTAATTTACCTTTGCGCGCACGTTTACCAAAATGATGAGCCAAGTCTTTACCGGTTAAGGTAATCTCTTGCGACTTACCGCTGCGCTGCGCTGTACCTAAAATACGCAAGCCTTTTTGAGTAATAGGTTGAGCTGCTATTAACTTTTCTTTAGCGTCGAGATCCATCAGGGTGACACCTCGTCCACCACCAGATTGAGTCTTTATTTCGTCCAGTCCAAATACTAGTAGTCGTCCTTGCTCAGATAGGCAGGCCAATGCGCTAGATCCTTTGATGATGATGGCTGGGCGTATAGGTTCATCGCCTTCATCCATCGCCATGAATGATTTACCTGCCTTTTGACGGCTAATCATGTCACCCGCTTTAGCTGCAAATCCAAAGCCGCCAGTTGATGCCAACATGAGGGTGGTGTCAGCAGTGCCTGCAAAATAATGAATTAAGCGTGTGCCAGATTCAACTTCAACCAGCGTAGTGAGAGGCACGCCGTCTCCGCGTGCTCCGGGTAATTGAGCAACAGAAATGGTATATACCCGGCCATTAGAACCAAATGCCAGTAGATGATCAGTAGTTCTGCATTCAAATGTCGCATACATGGCATCACTCGCCTTGAAGCTAAACTGCGCTGCATCATGTCCATGACCCTGACGTGCACGTACCCATCCTTTTTGAGAAATGATTACCGTGACAGGTTCATCGATCACCTTAATTTCAGCGACTGCTTTTTCTGCCACTTTAATCAGAGTTCGGCGTTTGTCACCGTAGGTCTTGGCATCTGTCTCGATTTCTTTAATCAAGAGCTTTTTCATAGATGCCGGATTATCGAGTAACTCTTGTAAGCCTTTCTTTTCTTTACGCAGATCAGATAGTTCTTGTTGTACTTTGATTGCTTCCAAGCGAGCAAGCTGGCGCAGACGTATGTCGAGAATATCATCAGCTTGGCGCTCTGATAATTTAAAGGCTTTCATTAGTGATGGTTTAGGCTCATCCGATTCACGAATGATTTTAATAACCTTATCGATATTGAGTAGTACAGCTTCACGACCTTCGAGTATGTGTATACGGTCATCGACCTTGCCTAATCGATGTTGGGTACGCCGTGTAACCGTATCAAAACGAAAACCTACCCATTCACGCAGT
>JAJTGE010000068.1 GCA_021298555.1 Oxalobacteraceae bacterium | reverse complement strand
TAGCGGAAATTTACCGAATATGGCTGGACCAAAGCGATGCCCCTGATCCCGCGTGCCATACCAGTCGTCCCAATAGCCGAGGTCGCCAAAGCCCTGGAATCCAAACTCAAACTCACGGCGGAAGCGGTATCTGCCCTGTACCTGATAGTACGAGGTGGCACGGCTAGACTCATCCGCATAGTAACTACGCTTAAACAGAAAATTGGCATTCCACGTGGTTTTGCCTATGTCGGTTTGTAGCAGTGGACCCCACTTAACTTCATAGCCTTCGGCTCTGTTTTGAGGGCGTTCAAATTCGAGCAGAAAGCCAAGGTCCACTGGGTACTTACCAGTTTCAGTAAGTTGGAAGCGGTTTTCCCATTCAGTCGCATCGAAGGTGGTCGGACCGCCAGAGCCCCGTGCATATTTAAAATAGACCTCGCTAAACCAGTAATCCGTTGGGCTATAGCCTAGTCCGATACTGGCAGCAGAAGCATCATCGGATTGACCCTTGGAATCGCGAGAACCAAATTTGAAATCGATTTCGCGTTCGCCTTGTGTGACGGTGACGGGATAAATGTATTCGTTCGGTCCAGCAAAAACCGGCGCACAGTATCCCAGTAGGGCCAGCGCACTGACCATAACAATGTTCTTCATGTTGATCAGGCTTGCGTGGGTTTGAGAATCTGTACTGTTTGATTACGCTTGACCAGTGCAGAGCACCCAACAATAGCTGCTAGCGTACCGGCGTAGAACAGAATTTGCATACCACTAGGCGCAGACTCATAGCCCACCAGTACATGCAAGATGGAACCGAACAACGACTTGCTTGACAGAAGGGAAGTGGTATCCCACAACGGCGTGGCTAGAGCGGGTAGTACATCCGCCTGAATAAGGAATTTCGCCATTTGTCCGGCTAAGCCAGCGGCCAACAATACCAACATAGCGCCTGTAATTGAGAAGAACCAGCGAAGTGGAATTCTCATCAGACCCAAATACATGATCATACCGATCACCGCACCGCCAGCCAGGCCCAACGCTCCTCCAGCAACTATGTCAGCCAGGCTGCTGTTGCCGCCGGTAGCCATGCCATGCAAGAACAATACGCTTTCAGCACCCTCGCGCAGTACCGTGAGAGCGACAAGAATAGCGACAGCAGAAAGCTCTCGCTGTCCGTCTTTTACTTCCGTGCCGAGCTTGCGTGCATCACGAGCCAATTCAGCGCCATGCGTGGACATCCAGATATGGTGCCACGCAAGCATCAGTACAGCGATGCCGAGCACTCCCGCATTGAACAGTTCCTGGCCGCTGCCATCAGCCAATTGCGCGATCGTTTCTGTAAGAGCCGCGATAACGCCAGAGCCGATTAATCCAGCCAGCACCCCGATACACAACCATAATCCGCGGCGATCAACACCCCGGGTGGCTGCTCCAATGATGCCGAGTACCAATGCGGCCTCGAGTGTTTCACGGAAAATAATGATGGCAGGACCGAACATTTAGACTTACTCCACTATGACAACGCCGCGGGCGGTGGCTTGATTAAATTCACCGAAGAAAGGATATTTACCTGCTTTGAGTGGGCCGATAAAAATGGTTGCCTTGGATTTAGGGGCAATGATTTTTTCGCGATTTAACTCGTGGCTTTCGAATTCCTCAGGGGTAGCATCTTGATTTTCAACGATAAGTTTGACCTTTTGCCCTGCAGGAACACGGATTTCTGAAGGTACGAAATGGTGATCTTTAATGATCAGGGTGTATTCCTTGTCGGCTGCAAAGCTGCATAGGGGAACAAACAGCAGGCCAGCAAAGAGAGCGCGTAGTTTCATGATGAGGGTTCTCCGTTAAAGCGATATTTTGATGAATGATAATAATTCGCATTTACGTTGTCAACTAATTTTCCGATAGTTAGAAAATCGGGCGGATCTGACACGATACTTGCCATAACCTATTGAATTTATTAGGATATTTCCTGGTCGAGCGTGGGGCGAGGGCTAATCTAGGCTGTGTATATTTTTGCAACTAAGAATTATTTTCTGATGATGCGGGCAATTCGTCTGAGAAAACCACCGCTGGCCTGCTGTTACACTTGATTGATAGTTTTTGGGGGGTTATCAATGAATCTGGACTCAATTGGCCTAGTCGTTATGTCTGGCTTGGTGGGTATTGCACTCAGCTGGCTAGTGGCCAAGGCGCGTTACGGTCAAGAACTAGCCACGCGCGGCGAGCGATTACGCTTGCTCGAACTGAGTCAGGACAGCTTGCGACAAGAGCTGGCTCAGTCACAACGAACACACCAGCAGTTAAACGAGCAGCTCGCCGCCTTGGGTCGTGAGCTGGCCACAGCCACCACGCGGCTGGAAGAAGAGCGTCGGCAAACCGAAGAAAAATTACTACTACTACGCGAAATGAGTGACACCAGCCGTAAAGCACTCACGGATGAATTCCAAAATCTCGCCAACAACATACTTGAAGACAAAACCAAACGCTTTACTGAACAAAACCTTGAGGGGCTAGGCCAGCTACTCACACCGTTTCGTGAACGACTTACTGAATTTAAAACGCGCGTAGAGGAAATGCATTACCAGGATGCACAACAGCAGGCAGCATTAAAAACCGAACTGTCGCAGCTAAAAGAACTCAACCGTCAAATGACAGAAGAAGCTCACAGCCTTGCTACCGCGCTGAAGGGGCAGTCCAAAATGCAAGGTAATTGGGGAGAGCTGGTACTCGAAAATGTATTAGCTCGTTCAGGTCTGCAAATCGATCGTGATTTTCGTCGTGAAGTAAGCTTCAACACCGACTCTGGCAAACAGCGGCCCGATGTCATCGTCTATCTTCCGCAGCAAAAACATTTAATTATTGATGCCAAAGTTTCGTTGAATGCCTATACGCGTTATGTGAATGCCGATGATGAATCTGATCGTAAGCTAGCATTGCGTGAGCATGTGCAAGCCATCGCTGATCGAATTTCAGAATTGGCGGATCGTCGCTATTTTGATCTGGGTGAATTGAACTCACCTGATATGGTTTTTATGTTTATTCCGATTGAGTCTGCGTTTGTCGAGGCCATGCGCGCTGATGAACAATTATTTCAAAAAGCTTTAGAGCGCAATGTACTGGTTGCAACTCCTACGACGTTGCTTACCAGCTTAAATATTGTGCGTCAGCTTTGGCGTTTCGAACATCAAAATGCACACAGTGCAGAGCTTGCCGATAGTGCATCGCAGTTGTACCAAAAACTACTCGGCTTTATTGGTTCTATGGATGATTTGGGCCGTAAATTGGATTCGGCAAAAGCTAGTTTTACGACGGCGTATTCTCAGCTCTATAGCGGGCGCGGTAACCTGATTAAACGGGCGAAAGATTTCGAGCGTTTAGGCGTGGCTGTTCAAAAAGAATTACCTCAAGAGCTAGTCGATAAAGCAGAGCTGGAATTAGACTATCTGCCGACGATGGATGAGGTTAGCAGCGACGATAACGACAAAGCTGCCTAGTTGTTGCAGCGCTGCCTTACATAGGCTTGAGGATAGCGGGTATGTTCATATACCCACGAAAACGCACACGACCTCCGCGTAACGGCGCGCCAGCCAACGCGTAGTCAGGAAAGCGTGTCACCAAGCGCCCAATGGCAATCTGTCCTTCAAGACGTGCCAGGCTCATACCTACGCAAGCATGCGTGCCACTTGCGAATGCCAGATGTCGATTCGGTGTGCGAGCAATATCGAAAATGTCTGGGTCAGTAAATTGAGTCGGATCACGATTAGCCGCACCTATGCACAAAGTAATTCGGGTTTGAGCTGGCATGCTAATGCCACCAATATCAACAGTCTCGGTCGTGATGCGATTGCCTAGTTGATTAGAGCTTTCAAAGCGTAATATCTCTTCTATCGTGGGTTTGATCAACTCGGGTTGATGACGTAAGCGTTGGCGTTGATCAGGGTGGTTTGAAAGACAGACTAGGCCATTACCAATTAAATTGGTTGTTGTTTCATGACCTGCATTCAGTAAAAAAATACAATTGTGAATCAGCTCGTTGGCACTGAGTTTTTCTCCATCGGCCTCGCCCAGTATCAACCGGGTTAGCACATCGGTTTCTGGGTTGCCAGGTTGAGCGCGGCGGCGAGCAATTAAATCAGTGAGATAGGCTATAAATTCGGTCACTGCACGATTGCCGCGTTCAGCGACTTCAGCACTCAACACAGGTTCAAGCGCACCCAATATCGCCAGCGACCATTCGCGTAAAGGCTCACGTTCATCAGTGGGCACATCGAGTATATTGCCAATCACTTCTATCGGTATGGCCGAGGCAAAATCTTCTATCAGATCAACATCACGCTTTTCTTCCATGCGATCTAAGAGATTATCGACCAAGCGTATTAATCCCTGCTCCATGCCTGCAATGGCGCGCGGCGTGAGCGCACCAGAAATTAATTTGCGCACACGCGTATGCAAAGGCGGATCAGAAAACACCAGACTTGTGGTGTGATGCTCAAATAAGGGTGAGTCTCCGAACTTGGGTTTGAATTCTAGTTTTTTATCGGAGCTAAAACTTTTGGGATTTTTATAAATAGCGACCAAATCGTCATAGCGAGTCAGAAAATAGCTTCCATCGGCTAGTTGTCTGACCGGGTCATATTCACGTAAGGCGCGGTAAATGGGGAAGGGGTCTTCGTGAAATCCCTCGGGTAGCTGAGATAGCTCGAAGGAGTGGGCAATGTGTTCAGCGGCTGTCGTGCTCATGGAATAGGGCAGTTTGGTGGGTAATTGGAATTATAGGCCGCGCTAACTTGACCTCATCATTACATTCATGGGCTATAAATTATCAATAAGTAAATAACCACTGCATAACTAACTAATTAGTAAATTTTGGGCATAAAAAAAGACGACCTCTTGGTCGTCTTTTTCTAAAAACCCTTGTAGCAGCCACCCTTACGGTGAGGCTGCTAACCAATCCGAATTAACGGTTGGCGATGTACATTGTGATTTCGAAGCCGAAACGCAGATCTGTCGCTGCTGGTGTAGTCCAGTTCATAGTTATCTCCTAAAGGATTTAGATTATTTAATTGCTAAGCCAAGGGTTGGTCTAGCGAAGTGAATAATGCCTGTAAGGCCAAAACCAAGCATCTGCGAATCGCTGAATTGCATCTAATGATTTTCATTAACCGGCCAAGTTGGGGCTGTCCAAGCCAGATTCGGCAGTAATAGTCAAAAACCTGCTGCTATGATGCAATCCTCCTAGCGATTGCTGATCATACTCGTAAAAAGCAGCGCGCAATTCCCACTTTAGCTGTATCGCACCAAAACATGACTTCTCAATCTACACACGAGCTCTACCCAACACAGTCAGTACACAACACTACTGGCAGTAGGGTAATGAGTCTGAGGCTGAAAATCAATCTGGTGTTTTCTGGACTGACATTTTTACTGTTTGCTATTTTAATTATTGTGGAGTTGGTTACTACTCGCAATAGCGTCAGGGAAGAAATGGAAGCCTCTGGGCGAATTGCGACTCAGTTGTTATCGCGTATTAGCAGTTTTTATGCACGTAATGATTTACCTGAATTGGTTAATTTTTTGCGTGAAACAGGGCGCGTGCGAGCTAACGACATACGCCTCTACGATCAGGACGGCAGCTTGCTGTATCAATCACCGCCATCGCTATATAAAGCAGGCCGCAATGCGCCGGACTGGTATGGCGCATTGGTGGCACCGCCTGAAAATGAGCGCGTAATTCAGCTGCCCAATGCGCGGCTGGTGATTCAAACTAACCCTACGCGCGCCGTGCTCGATGGTTGGGACAACCTGCTCGACATACTTTTTGCTGAACTTATTTTATTTTTATTGGCGGATCTTTTAATTCTCTGGTTAGTTGGGCGTTGGTTAGAGCCGCTAGAAAAAGTGCAGCACGGGTTGCGCGAGATGAGTCAGGGTGATCACAAAGTTCGTTTACCTCCACTTCCAGGAAAAGAAGCAGGTGAGATGGGGCGAGCGTTTAATCGCATGGCACAAGCAGTGGAAGAGAACATTCTGGTCAGGCAAGCCAGCGCCGAGGCACAGGCCAGACTCGATGCCCAGAGAGACTTCACAAAATTACTGCATGCGCGTATAGAAGAAGAGCGCGCTGCATTAGCGCGTGAGTTGCATGATGAGCTAGGCCAATCATTAACAGCGATACGCAGCATCGCTAAATCACTGATGCAGCATACCGATGTTGCCGGAACATCGTTAGAGCAACATGCAAAAATGCTGTTTGATACGGCAGGCATGACATCTGATGCCATGCACAGAATGATTCCCCGCTTGCGCCCAATACAGCTAGAGGGCATGGGGCTAGTTGATGCCGTGCGAGATCTCTTAACTCAAAGTCAGCAAAATAATCCGGGTATACACTTTGATCTAACGGTTAGTGGTCAGATACCTGTCATAGATGATGAGCTGGAGTTATCGGCTTACCGTATAGTCCAGGAAGCAGTGACGAATATTATTCGTCATGCACAGGCCAATCGTGCTCATGTGATCATAGAACTTAGAGACGGACAACTACACTTGTCGATTGCAGACAATGGCGTGGGCACCAAAATATTAAGTCGCGATGGTCACTATGGCGTACGCGGTATGCAGGAACGCGCAGAGTCCTATGGTGGTGTCATTCAATTTAAACCATCGTCAGAAGGTGGGTTGGAAGTCAACGTCGTTTTTCCATTGAAGCAGAGTAGTCAAGAGAGTGGTAACGAATGAAAACGCCGATCAATGTGATGCTAGTCGATGACCACGCCGTAGTCCGCTATGGGTTTCGTATGCTGCTAGATGCAACGGAAGACATACGAGTGGTTGCAGAGGCAGAGTCAGCCGAAGTGGCCTATCAACTCATACCCACGACTAAGCCCGACGTGATTGTGATGGATATATCTCTGGGCGGCACTATGGGCGTGGAAGCTACCCGTCGTATTGTGGCCAGAGACAAAATGGCGCGCATATTGGGTTTGTCTTCTCACGAAGATCCAAGCTACGTACGTTACATGCTCAAAGCCGGTGCGTTGGGTTATCTCTCTAAACGCAGTGCGCCTGACGAACTCATGCACGCTATTCGCCAAGTGAGTGAGGGGCGTATGTACATTGACAGCCAACTCTCCCAGCGCATGGCCCTAGAAGAATTCAATGGCGAGAAAAGTCCTATCGAAGTTCTGTCTGAACGAGAATTCGGTGTCTTTATACAGCTTGCTAAGGGATCCTCAGTCAATCAGATTGCCGAGATGCTCAATATCTCACCGCGCACGGTTGGCACGCATTTGTACAACATCAAACAAAAACTCGGCGTAGCCAATCAGGCCGAGCTGGCGCTGATTGCCGTCAGACACGGGTTGATTGAGCTGTAGGGCTAAGGGCCGCTTGTCCTTTTTGAATTCTCTAAAAGAGGGATGAGTAGCCGCTAATTCGGCTTAATCCGGTCTAATCCGGTCAGTGATCTGGTTTATAATCCGGTTTAATCCGGTCTATATTCAGGTTTCATGAAAACTGACTCCTTACAAATCACCCAAGAATTGCTCATTCTTTTGAGCGAAATTGATGAGTTCAAGGGGGCTTGGCGCGCCCTAGGCACGCTGGCGCCTGAGCGTCTGCTGGCCTTGCGCCATGTGGCCACCATAGAAAGCATAGGTTCATCCACGCGGATAGAGGGCAGCCAACTCAGCGACCGCGACGTCGAACAGCTCCTCTTGAGACTGGAGATCAAAAAATTTGATAGTCGAGATGAACAGGAAGTGGCCGGTTATGCCGAGACCATGGATACTATTTTTCATTCCTATGCTGATATCCCAGTTACGGAAAATCATCTAAAGCAGCTTCATCGTGATCTTCTTCGTTACAGCCTGAAAGACGAACGTCACCGCGGGGAATACAAAAAATTACCCAACAACGTAGTCGCCCTTGATGCGGAAGGTAAATTAGTGGGTGTTGTGTTCGAGACGGCTACACCGTTTGATACTCCACGCCGCATGAGTGAACTCATGGCTTGGTTAAACGAAGCGAGAGAACTCGGCAGACTGCATCCGCTGTTAATCGTCGCAGTATTCATCGTGACTTTTTTAGAAATACATCCCTTTCAGGATGGTAACGGGCGCTTGTCTCGCATCGTAACCACGCTACTGCTTTTGCAAGCAGGCTATGCTTATGTGCCCTACAGTTCGCTAGAAAGTGTCATTGAACAAAGCAAAGATGCGTACTACCTTGCTTTGCGTAAGACTCAGCAATCTTTGCGCAGTGATGCGCCCGACTGGCATCCTTGGTTGATGTTTTTCATGCGGTCTATGCAACAACAAAAGCGACGACTCGCTGCCAAAGTCGAACTTGAAAAAATCGAATTCACAACGCTGTCCACATTAGCTATCCAAATTTTGGATTTCGTTCGTGATCATGGTCGTGTAACTACTCGCGACATGGTGCGCATTGCAGGTGCGAGTCCAAATACGTTAAAGACGCTATTTGGAACGTTAGTTAGCAAAGGTTTGTTAGTGCGACACGGTGGAGGACGTTCGACATGGTATGGTCTTCCCTAGCTTCTCTACTTGCCGATTCAACTGGCGTCTGAGTAAACCCAAAAATTCAGGCGGAGCGACAACGACAAGAGAGTCAAATTGATGATCCTCATTAGCGTGCTCCAAATACCGCATTACCTCACGTGAAAATTTATCCGCTTGCCGAGCTTCATGTGTGGTGCGTGGTTCAGCTGAGTGACCGTGAGTACCTCGCGCCGTACTGTAAAAACGTCCTTTGGCATCACGATCCAATTCGGTATCCGAAAGACGTGCCTTGGGATTTAATAAATCCTTAATTTCTACCAAATCATCCAGATCACCACCCGTTTGAAAAATTCGTGCGCGACTCGAATCAGCCACGACTATCCAGTGCATGTGCATTCGGCTCTCCCAACAGAGCTTGTTGGACTGTCGTGCTACCCCCTTGTTCTGTTAGTGAGCCATAAAAAGCGCGGGCAGTCAGTCTTTCCTTGTCCGGTATCATATGGGTTGTTGCGAGACATAAACGACCGGTATCTCAACCAATAATTCTTATATGAGGACAGGGCAATGCACTACAGCCAGGCAATTACGTTAAAAGACTTGCGCGCTATCGCGCAAAAGAAACTTCCGCGATCTGTTTTTGGATTTATTGATGGTGCGGCAAATGATGAGCGCACATTACGGGATAACGAAGGCGATTTTGCAACGATGCGGTTTGCTCCGCGTTTTATGGTGGATGTTAGTCAACGTTCTCAGGCGGTTGAGGTGCTCGGTGAAAAATTTAATTCACCCATGATTTTTGGTCCGACGGGCTTGGCTGGCATATTATGGCCCGAAGGCGATCTGGCCATTGCGCGTGCCACTCAGGCGATGGGCGTGGGATTTTGTCAGTCCACTAATTCCAATTGCAGCATTGAGCAACTAGCCAATCGCGCACGTTCTGAATTTTGGTTTCAGCTTTACATACAAAAAGATCGTGCTTTTTCACGTTCGTTAATTCAGCGTGCCTGGAATGCAGGTGCACGTGTGTTGGTGGTGACTATAGATTTGCCTGTGCCTGGACCACGAGAGCGTGATTTGCGTACCGGTTTTACGGTGCCACCACGCATAGGCTTGGATAATATCTTTGACTATGCCAGCAAAATTGGATGGTTACTTCGATTAGCTACGGGGCCTAAATTTACCTTCGGTAATTTGGATAATCCCGATGCACCATCTCGTAAATTTACCACCTTGGCTCAGCATGTAAGTTCATCCTTTGATGCCTCAGTGACGTGGAACGATCTCGACTGGATCAGAAAAGAATGGGAAGGTAAATTAGCTGTCAAAGGAATACTGCGCGCCGACGATGCAAAACGAGCGCAAGACCACGGAGCCGATGCCGTCATCGTGTCTAATCACGGTGGCCGTCAGCTCGATAGCTCACCCTCAGCCATTGCAGCTCTACCCGCCATCGTCGATGCAGTCGGTAACAAAACGACGGTGTTAATGGATGGTGGCATACGCCGCGGTGGTGATATCGTCAAAGCGATGGCAATGGGTGCCAATGCCTGCCTGATTGGTCGAGCAGGATTGTATGGCCTAGCTTCGGGTGGGCAGCCGGGAGTAGAACGTGCGATTGCCATACTTCAGCAAGAGATCGATATTGTGCAGGCCTTGCTGGGTGTTCCCGATATTACTAAGATAGATCGCAGTGCTTTATTTGAGGCTTACAAATAATAGTTTGTATCCCTGCGTGAATTAATTTCTTTGCGGTATAAAATTGATGACTATTCAGCGATGAGTAAAGAGTGCTTCACAACATCAATTTTGACCAGGCGCAAACTCCTAGTTTCAGGCTCGGTCTAGTCTGGCGTTACGTTCAGAGCAAGCGAGGTATTGTATAGAGTGGAGTAGTTATACAAGACTCGTTTGTGCTGGCGCTGACACAACCTAATAAGACCTGAGTCGAGGCGCGTATGAAGCGTTTGCACACCCACTATGACAATCTAAAAGTTGCGCAAAACGCCCCACCCGAAGTCATACGCGCAGCATTTAAAATCTTAAGTCAAAAATTTCATCCTGATCGCCATGGTGGTGATGCGCGTGCCACCCGTACCTTTCAGCTCATTACAGCCGCCTATGACGTACTGTCAGATCCGCAGCGTCGGCGTCAGCATGATGAATGGATAGCGCGTAACGAGCGACGCTTAGACAAAGAAGCCATGGATGCACTTGCAGCTCGTGCGCACCGCCCTTGGAATGGAAAAGAACGACGCGCCAGATCGTGGTCATCATTAAAACCTGCTATGCCACCAGCGGCGGCTATTGTTTCAACCAAGCTGAAAATCCCTCCTAAAACGCTCGCTTTATGGACTGCAATGCTGATGACAACAGTGATTCTGTTGATGCTCTATCAGTCGTAAGCACTCTGCTGGCGCAGCTGGTTATAGCGGTGTTATCTAGCTCATTTCTATGGCCATGCTCGCTTTAAATTCTTAAGACTCACCCAGCTCGGTTATAGTTCTTGCTTGATAGCGAGACGGTTAACAATCTGTTCGCTTATAACTATCCCTAGAAAGCGCTCGTGAATAGTGATGAAGAGGAGCGCATCGTGCTGGCCGCGCTCGTGCGCATGGGTCTGGTCGATGCAAGTGAACAGCCATTATTGACCCACTTGGCCGGTGGCGTTTCCTCGCTCATCATGCGGGTAGATACCCGACGCGGTACGCTCTGCGTAAAGCAAGCCTTGCCCGAATTGAAGGTAGCAACACACTGGAGTGCGCCCTTAGAGCGCAGCCATGCAGAACTCGCGTGGATTAAACACGTGGCCAGCTTTGCACCAGATGCCGTGCCTGGCATCTTGGGGGAGGATCGTGAATCATTTTGCTTTGCCATGACATGGCTAGAGCCAAGTCAGTATCCGGTGTGGAAGCAGCAGTTACGCGAAGGTATAGCAGAGGCCGCATTTGCAGCAGAAGTAGCTCGCCGTTTAGTCGCCATACACTCGGCGACTGTCGATAATGATGTGCTGGCACAGGAATTTGCCAAAGATGAGAATTTTTTTCAACTAAGGCTAGATCCGTATTTTGGGGCAACTGCTAAAGTCCATGCCGATTGTGCAGAGGCTTTGCTCGATTTAATTAGCGTAACTGCGAACAATAAACGCGTACTTGTGCATGGTGATGTCAGCCCTAAAAATATGCTGGCAGGGCCACACGGGCCGCTGTTTTTGGATGCTGAATGCGCATGGTATGGCGAGCCTGCATTCGATGCTGCGTTTTGTTTGTGCCATCTGTTGGCTAAATGCCTTTGGAGACCCGCTTCGCAAGTAGATTTTTTAGCGTGTTTTGATGCGTTTTGTGCAGCTTACCTGCAAGGCGTTAGTTGGGAAAACAAAGCTAACGTAGAGGCAAGGATTACGCGTCTTTTGGCCGCTATTATGTTGGCACGCGTCGATGGTAAATCACCACTCGAATATCTGAGTGAGCACAATCGTGAACGCATGCGTACATTTGCCAAAGCAAGGGTACTGTTACCACGCACACAGTTACAAACCATTCGTGATGAATGGCAGCGCGAATTACAGCTGTAATTTTTTATCGCTCTTAAAGAAAAAATGAATACATTAATCCAACAAATTCATGCACGCCGTATTTGGGATTCACGCGGGCGTCCTACAGTCGAAGTCGAAGTAATGCTGCAAGACGGCACGCTGGGTCGTGGTATCGCACCGGCGGGTGCCTCTATGGGTAGCCATGAAGCTGTTGAATTACGCGATGGCGGTAGTGTGCAGGCTGGCTATGGCGTGAGTAAGGCTGTTGCCAACGTTAAAAATCAAATTGCTCCCGTACTGATTGGGCAAAACGCTCTGCATCAGCAAGCGATTGATGAATTATTGATTGAGCTCGATGGCACGCCGAATAAATCTCACTTGGGAGGTAACGCGCTCATTGCTACGTCCATGGCCGTGCTGCAAGCAGCAGCGAATGCGCACCATGTACCGCTGTGGCGTTATCTGGCAGGTGATCAACCCGTGCAGTTACCACTGCCTGAGGTACAGATTTTTGGTGGTGGCGCACATGCGGGGCGGCGTATAGACATACAAGATTTACTCGTCATGCCGGTCGGTGCACACAGCATGGATGAAGCACTCGCTATGGTGGCTGATGTTTATCGTGCAGCAGGGGAGTTGATGAATGATGCCGGTAAGCGCGCAGGGGTGGCCGATGAAGGAGGGTGGTGGCCAGATTTTGCTAGCAATGAAGAAGCACTGCAAATGCTGACAAAATCTATACAGAAGGCGGGTTATGGAAATGGTGAAATCATGATTTCACTCGATATCGCCGCATCTGAATTCGGTAGTGGTGGTGTGTATCGGCCTGGTCTGGATGGTCGCTCATATAGCCGTGATGAATGGATAGAGGTTTTGCTGCAATGGTTAAGCAAGTATCCAATTTTATCGATAGAGGATCCGCTAGCCGAAGATGATACCGAAGGCATGATCGCGTTTATGAAGGCTGCCGGTAATAAAGTGCAAGTGATAGGTGACGATTATCTGGTGACAAATGCTGCGCGTGTAGCGAAAGCAGCAGAGCAAAAAGCCTGCAATGCAGTTCTTATTAAACCCAACCAAGCGGGTACCATCACCGAAACACTCGCCGCGTTACAGGCGGCCAAAGCCTGTGGATTTTCCACGATAGTTTCTGCGCGTTCAGGTGAAACCGAAGACGTGATGATTTCTCATTTATCTGTCGGTTGGAATGCTGGTCAATTAAAGGTAGGGTCGTTTGCGCGCTCAGAGCGTATGGCTAAGTGGAATGAATTACTGCGTATAGAAGAAGCCTTAGGCACTGCAGCTCGTTATGCAGGGCGTTCTGCGTTACCGATTTAATTTTTCAAGATTAAAAAGCTTAAATAAAAAATTCAGTGGCCGGGTCTAATGGAAACACTGGACGACGCAAGTGTTCAAACGGAAATAGTGCGTAGTTGGAACTGGTGGGGCCGCCCTTATCTGCGTCACACTCGACCAGACCTTTGGCTATCGCGCCAAATACAGGGCGGCAGTACATGCGGGACTTCAGCAGCAAATAATCATACTTAGCGGGATCAATGCCCACGCAGCTAAAAATACCCATATCAAAGGGT
>JAJTGE010000067.1 GCA_021298555.1 Oxalobacteraceae bacterium | reverse complement strand
CATGCACACGCCGCTGAAACTCATGCAGCTGCTGCAGTACCTGCAGCCCCGGCACCTGCAGCTCCTGTTGCGGCCAAAGTATTACCCGGACATTCAGGTCATGCGCCTATTTCTGTACCTGCTGCTCGTGCAGCGGTTGAAGAGTGTGATTTACCTTTGAAATCCGAAGTGGCTGCATTGTTTGATCGCTGGAACAATTCATTGAGAACAGGTGACCCCAGAAAAGTGGTCGCTAATTACGCGCCTAATTCCATACTTCTGCCCACGGTATCTAATCGTGCTCGCTTCACAATCGCAGAAAAGGAAGACTATTTCACTCATTTTCTGATGCGTCGTCCTGAGGGCAGTATTGATGATCGTCTGATAGAAGTCGATTGCAATAGTGCCACTGATGCAGGTTTGTATACTTTCCGCTTCGCTGATGGCAGCAAGGTCAAAGCTCGGTACTCTTTTTCTTACAAGAAGATAGGGTCTGATTGGTTGATCACGAGTCATCACTCATCTGCCATGCCAGAAAGAGCAGAGGCTAGTGCAGAGGTACATGCAGGCCACGCACCAGCACCTAAGGCAGCTCCTGCCCGAGTTACTGAATCATCGGAACCATCCACTAAAGGTTGGGTTCGTTATCCCTGATTGAGTGCACAGGCCGAGCAAAAACTCACTCGGCCTGTGGATTAACGTCAGCAGTTTCAGGGATGTATTAAACAACTAAATACAGCCCTACGTTACTGGTTCATTAGCTTTGATCAAATTGTTTATCAACGGGCACTTGCATATTGGTGGCCAATGCATTCGTTGTACTTGCCATCGCTATCACCGCTTGTAGTTCAGCATACTGCTCTGGTGTCATTCCTTTAGCGCGCGCAGCAGCTGTATGTGAATGCACACAATATTCACAGCTATTGGCAGTAGAAACAGCTATGTAAATAAGCTCTTTAGTCAGCGCATCCAGAGCGCCCGGTTTCATAACTTCCTGAGCGCGTTCCCAGACATGTTTTAATAAATCGGGCGAATGCGCTAACGCCTTCCAAAAATTATTCACATCATTGACTTTGCGTGTTTGCATGATGTTGTCATAAACAGCACGTGCTTCGGGCTTTGCTTCGTCGTACTGAATCAGCGGAACGGTTGCCATAGTGTCTCCTTGGTGTAGTGATGGTAAATCTGGATAGTTGATCCATTATTTCATTAATTTAGTGGCATCAGTTGTGCAGATTTTTCTACCTCTGCCCATACGCAAGTTCTGCCTATGGCTTGCCGTTTCTTTAGCTATGGTAAAAAGCATAGTAGGCGAGAGCGATAGCAGGCATATCATGCGTTTTCCCGGACAGCCGTGCTGAAATTTTTTCGATTAAAACAATCTCGACGAGTGTCGATAGATTTACCCAATGAGGATTTAATGAACAGTCTGACTATCACTGATATTCGCGCTCGTGCAGTTGTTGCTCCCCTGGCCCGGCCAGTCAGAACAGCGTCCGGCTCGGTCGATGTGTCACCGTTGATTTTGCTTGATGTCGTGACCGATCAAGGCATTACCGGTCACGCTTATCTGTTTGGCTATACACCCGTAACACTCAAACCTTTGCTTAGTCTTTTAGAGCAAATCAAGCCAGAGCTGGTGGGTAAAACCTGCGTGCCTTTAGCGCGTATGCAGCAGATGGAAAAACGTTTTCGTTTGCTGGGTTTACAGGGCTTGTTGGGCATGCTGTTGTCGACATTGGATATGGCTTACTGGGATGCCTTAGGCAAAGCGGCCAATCAGCCGGTAGTTCAGTTGTTGGGAGGCGAGGCACGTCCGATTGCAGCGTACGATAGTTATGGCATGGTCGACCCAGTAAAAGATGCCAAAGCAATAGAGCACACGCTTAAGCAAGGATTTAAAGCGATCAAAATCAAATTGGGTGATGCAGACGCTCAGCGTGATCTGCATGTCGTGGCTGAAGTGCGGCGCATTATAGGTCCAGAGATAACCTTGATGGTGGATTACAACCAGAGTTTGTCTCCCAAGGAAGCCATACGTCGTATACGCATGATAGAGCCGCATGACATTCACTGGGTTGAAGAACCGGTTGCCGCCGAAGATTTACAAGGGCATGCCAGGGTTAGAGAAGCAGTCAATCTGGGTATACAGACTGGGGAGAACTGGTGGTTTCCACGCGATGCTGAGCGTGCATTAAGCGCAGGCGCATGCGACATGATGATGCCCGACTTAATGAAGATAGGCGGTATTACAGGCTGGTTGTCGGTGGTGGGTATAGCCAACGCTGCCTCTATGCCTGTGTCCAGCCATATTTTTATTGAGGCCAGTGCGCATGTGTTGCCGGTTACGCCCACTTGCCATTGGCTTGAGTTTATGGACTTTGGGTCGATGATACTTGCAGAGCCCTATGAAATTAATCAGGGTACGGTAACGGCCAAAGGTCCTGGTTTGGGTATGTCGTGGAATGAAACAGCAGTTGAGCGTTACGCAGTGAACTGAAATCTCGTGTGATGTAGGTGTAAGCGGTCAAGAGCGGTCTGGAGAAGTCACCATGAAACGAATTATCTGTAGGCTCATACTGTGTGCGTTAGGCTTAGTGCCTGGGCTGCTGTGCGCACAGACAGTTGACACCAACAATCCAGAAATCGTTGTTAAGAGCGTTTATTGCGTTGCGTTTGATTTGAGCGGCGTACTGGTCAACCGCAGTGGTCAGGAATTTCATGGCACGCTCAACGTCGCAGTACGCGATGAGGAGGGTGATATTGTTGGTCGTAATAAAATTAAACTTCGGGTAGGCCCAGAGAACGGCAAGCGCTTCGCCTTCTACTACATCAACACGATGAACTGCCGCCGGCATACCTTTGAATTTAAACTTGATCCTGACCTTGCCTCCAAATAAGCCAGATTAGTTCCACCACGGTATACGCATAGCCCGAGGAATGACTCGGGTTTTTGTTATTACGAGGTGATTTGATACAGCGTTTTGCGCGATCTGACGTTGCTGTGGTAAGGTCAATCCATGCCGGTTTCGTTCCATTCCTTGACCCTTTTGCGCCGAACAGCCATTTTGCTGCTGTTGGGCTTGTTATTGCCTTTGCAGAGCACGTTAGCCTATGCACGTTCCATCGCTATGCTGGCGCCGGTTAGCCTAATTCTCGCAGTGATGCCAGTATCTGAAATTGGGGCTGCCCACTTGCATCACGCGCATCAACATTCCGCATCAGTCGCAGTACAAGAGCCGCTAGAGCAAGCGCATCACATAAGCGCTGCAGCCAAGAGCTGTCACTCCAATGCCAAAAATAGTAGCGCATGCGACGATTGCGAAAAATGCTGTTTGATGGGAGCAGCTGCTCCTCCTCCCTGCGGCGAGTCCACGCACAATTTGTCCAGTGCGCGTTTTTTTCGCATAGCGATTTTTCATCCCCTGTCTGGGTTCATTCCAGACGGCCCAGAACGACCTCCCCGACTTTTTCACACCTGAGTTTTTCGCTGCAGCGATTTGTCGCTGCAGCAGCCTGCGCGGACCACAATCTGCGTAGCCTGTTTTCATCAGGAGTGAGTCATGAATTTTCTAAAACAATGTGCGCCCACGTGCGTGCGGGTGATCGTTTGCTGCTTGTCGCTGGCACTAACAGCATGTGCCAACTTTTCATCCGATGGCGGTCGCGATCGCGTATCAGAGCTGAGTAAAGAACGTATCGGGTATCCCGCGCCGCCAGTAACAAGTACGCCTCAAACCCAAGAGCGGCTGAAGACCTTGCTATCGTCAACCCTGTCATCCGATGCAGCAGTAGAAATCTCGGTGATCAACAATCAGCGAGTACAAGCTGCACTCGCCGAGTTGGGTATTGCCGAAGCTGATTTAGTGCAAGCGGGTCGGTTACGTAATCCCGGTGTGTCGTATGGACGGTCGTCTGGTAATGGCGAGGTTGAGACTGATCGCGCCATCATGTTTGATCTGAGTGGTTTGCTGACTATGCCACTACGACGAGCAATAGAAGAGCGACGTTTTGCTCAAAGCCAGTTGCAGACGGCGTTGCAAATCGTGCGTTTGGCAACGGATACACGTCGTGCGTATTTCCAGGCGGTCGCAGCAAAACAATCGGTCAGTTACTTGCAGCAGGTCGATCAGGTAGCGCAAGCCAGTGCTGAGCTGGCCCAGCGCATGACTAAGGCAGGTAACTGGAACAAACTGGATGAAGCGCGCGAGCAGGCGTTTCGCTACGAGGTCAGTGTGCAATTAGCCAAAGCAGAGCAGGCCATGCGAGTGAGTAATGAGCGACTGATACGCTTGCTCGGCTTAAGCGATCCTCAGCTGGCGTTGAAGCTACCGGACCGTTTGCCCGATTTGCCTCTGGCGTTACGACGTGTTGAGGAAATTGAAACTCAGGCATTGGCAAAACGCTTAGATGTGCAAGCGGCCAAACTCGATACTGAAAGCACTGCAAAGTCACTCGGCTTAACTCGAGTCACGCGGTTAGTAAATGTTATCGATCTGGGCTATCAAAACAAAAGCTCTTCGAACTCAGCGCTGGCGCAGGGTTACGAAGTGGAGCTGACACTGCCTTTGTTCGATTGGGGTGGGGCGCGCGTGCGGCGGGCAGAGAGTATTTATATGCGCTCGTTTTATCGTACTGCTGACCTGGCGCTGCAAGCACGTTCAGAAGCGCGGGAATGGTATGGGGCCTATCAGACAAATTTCGATATCGCACGGCAGTATCGCGACGAAATTATTCCTGCGCGCAAGCGTATTTCTGATGAAGTTCTGCTGCGCTACAACGGCATGCTTACCAGCGTCTTTGAACTACTGACAGATGCACGTACGCAGATTGCCAGTACCAATTCAGCCATCGATGCGCAACGCGATTTTTGGGTGACAGATACTGAGCTCAATTTTGTAGTGTACGGCGGTAGCCTTACCAGCGTAATGAGTACAGGTTCGGTAGTAAACGTCATGCCAGCGGCGCCCTTACGCGCTCATTAAGAGGAAAACATCATGACTACACGTAGAGAGTTTTTTAAACAGGCTGGCATAGTGGCCTTAGGTGCCAGCGCTATTAATCGGGTAGCAGCAGCTACTTTGCCCGAGCTGGTGGTTAGCAGTAATCCAAATACAGCGCTTCCCACATTGCCAGCAAGTGGTCGCCCATTTCATCCGGTAGTTACGCTCAATGGCTGGTCACTACCGTGGCGTATGAATAAAGATGTAAAAGAGTTCCATTTGGTTGCAGAGCCGGTGGTACGCGAACTGGCGCCCGGAATGAAAGCAAATTTATGGGGCTATAACGGTCAGTCACCTGGGCCGACGATAGAGGTGGTAGAAGGCGATCGCGTGCGTATTTTTGTCACCAATCGTTTGCCTGAAGCCACCAGCATCCATTGGCATGGACAACGGCTGCCGAATGGCATGGATGGTGTATCAGGCCTGACTCAGCCAGCGATCGCTGCCGGTAAAACGTTTGTGTATGAATTTATTGCCAAGCGTGCCGGTACTTTCATGTATCACCCGCATGCTGATGAAATGGTTCAAATGGCCATGGGTATGTACGGATTTTGGGTGACGCATCCCAAAGATATAAATTTCATGAAGGTTGATCGCGACTTTGTTTTTTTACTGAATAATTTTGATATTGATCCCGGTAGCGCCACACCCAAAGTAAATACTATGCTGGACTTTAATTTATGGGGTTTTAACAGTCGTGTCTTTCCGGGGATAGATTCTTTGCATGTGCGCCAGGGCGATCGGGTACGACTGCGTGTAGGTAATCTGACGATGACGAGTCATCCAATTCATCTGCATGGTCATGAATTTGTGATTACAGGTACCGATGGCGGTTGGACTCCGCCTGCATCTCGCTGGGCAGAAGTTACTACCGATATCGCTGTGGGACAGATGCGTTCCATAGAATTCGATGCAACAGAGCTCGGCGACTGGGCGCTGCATTGCCATAAATCCCACCACACCATGAACGCTATGGGTCATCAAGTGCCCACTATGATAGGTGTGGATCAGCGCGGTATAGCGGAAAAAATTACACGACTGATTCCCGATTATATGGCGATGGGAGAGCGCGGCATGGGCGAGATGGGTGAGATGGAAATGCCTTTACCCGACAACACCCTGCCCATGATGACTGGGCAAGGACCTTTTGGCAGCGTCGCTATGGGCGGCATGTTCACGATAGTCAAAGTCAGGCGTGAACAAAAACCTGGCGACTACAGCGATCCAGGTTGGTACCCTCATCCCGCCGGTACTCAAGCATGGGAATGGACGGGTAGTCTGCCTGAATCATCAAGCAGCACATCCGCAGGCGGGCAATCGATGACGACAGAGAGTTCACCTGCAGCGGGTAACTTGAAAGCACGCAAACCATCTGGCCACGATGGCCATCACTAATGACTATTTTAAAAAAGGTACTTCTATGAGTTTTTTTGTTCGTTTCATTCAGGCGTCTGTGCTAGTTCAGGCCGTGGTGATGAATTTTGCCTACGCTAACGATACCAAGGCACCGCCGGTTGCGGCCACGCCAGCTGCGCAGTGGGTTAAAGCCGAGATTCGGAAAATCGATATCGAAAATAATAAGATCACTTTGCGTCATGAACCATTAACAGAATTGAATATGGGAGCCATGACGATGGTGTTTCGTGTCGACGATGGCTCGTTGCTCAAGGGTCTGGCTGTGGGTGATCGTATAAAATTTATTCCCGTTAACCGGGCTGGCCAGTTACTGGTTATTTCTATTCAAAAAGATGAATAAGGTTTGCCACTATCGTTGAAGCCGGTGTTGATCAGAACCGATCAACCCGGTAGGGCCTAGGGTCAGTATATGTTTCGCGATCACACATCATTTCGGCTAACAGCCGCGCGCTGGCAGCCGCTTGTGTCAATCCGTGGTGAGCATGACCAAAACAAAACCACAAGCCAGGATGTTTCGGTGCTGGCCCTATCACCGGCAGCATATCGCTAGTGCAGGGGCGTGAACCCATCCAGGCTTGGTTATCAAGGCGAGTCCCCAACGGGTAGAGCTTGCGTGCAATTGGCTCGAGGCGCTCAAGCTGCACTGGTGTGGGTGGTGCATCGCGCAGGGCAAATTCGGCACCAGTAGTCAGGCGTATACCTTGCAACATTGGTGCTAACGCATAGCCATGATCAACATCGACGATCACATGGCTGGGTGCCTTTTCTTGGACAGAAAAATGCATGTGATAACCGCGCTTGCGCCCCATGGTGAGTTCATAGCCCAGAGCTTTTGCAAGATCTTCGCCCCATGGGCCTAATGCGGCCACTGCTGCATCCACAATGAGAGAACCCTTCTCAGTGCTCACTTTCCAGCGGCGGCCGTCCTGCGTGAGGCTTTGTGCATCACCATGTATGAATTCACCACCGCGTTTCAAAAAGAGATTGAAGTACGCCGTTGTCAGTGCTTGTGGATCGCGTATCTGTCGCGAGTCAGGGTAATGCACACCGCCGATGACGCCATCGTCCAACGCCGGTTCCTTACTGAGCAATTGTGCTTTGGTAAGAACGTTCACGTGCAGGCCATAGGCCAGACTCTGCTCAGCTTGTTGGAGGCTAGCTTCTTGGCTTTCGTTTGTTCGCCAGACTTTGATCCAGCCATGTTGATTTACTAGATGCGTGACACCAGCGGCTTCGATTAGTGGGGCGTGTTCAGTCCAACTATGTTCTATCAGTGGAAGCGCACCGGCGATCGCTGCGGGATATAGACGTGATGACGAGTGGCGCCAGTAGTCTAGCAGCCACGGCAGTAGTGAGGGCAAGGCTGTCCAGTGATAATGTGCAGCGGTTTTCTTTTGCAGTGCATACGCTATCAAAGTTCGCCAGTCGCGCGGAAAAGAATACGGAAAAACAGATGATCGTTCGATCAGACCGGCATTGCCAAAACTCGTTGCAGCACCTGGCAAATCTCGATCAATTAACACCACCCTGCGCCCGTATTCCTGAAGTTTGAGAGCAACGCTTACGCCAACGATACCTGCGCCCAGCACCGCAATATCTGCCGTTGTGGCTTGAGTGGAAGAGGGCATCAATGTTGGCATTGAAAAGGGTGGATCAGCAGATTTTGATTCATAGAATAAAATAAGGCGAACAACGACAACCTCGGTGGAAAGGAACACTAATGAACAAAGCCTATCTTCTCATGATTTCTCTGCTTGCCAGTGCAAGCGCTCAAGCCGAGTGGACGCATTTCTACGAAACCCGTTTGACGAATTTTTATGTTGATAATGCGAGCATCCAGCCGGTTGATGGCAAATTACAGGTTTGGATCTTAGGTAATTCCAAAGCGCGCAAAGGCAGCGGAGAGATATCGTTTAAATCGCTGCAGCAGTTCGACTGCAAGGAAAAAATGAATCGCGGCATAGCATACGCAACCTTTAGCGAGGAAATGGCCGCGGGCGACAAGCTCAATGAGACCGATGTGCCCAGTTCCTGGACCTTGGTTTTGAGCGGCACAGCAGAGCAAACGCTTTTTAAACAGCTATGCCCCTAATGCTTTCTTCATACCGCGCGCCCCTCTGCGCTGCTACGGCTGCAGTGGGACTATCCAGCCTTGGCAAACATATGTGGTTCATAAAGACAGTGCAGGTTAGCGCAAAAGTTTAACGATGGAGTAGGTCTTGGGCGCACCAAACTGGGACATCCGTCATATGATTTATAAAGTATAAAAAAATCGCAGTACGCAAATCGCAGTTGAGATGGGTTTTCAACGATGGCGCTAGCGACCAGCAGCCGATATCGAGAAATATAAAATCGTTAAGGTCGTCGCATAAAGACACACGTTTTTTTGTGTGTGATGCGTTTAGCAGAAGACTATGCGGGGTTGGTATTACTAGTGCTGTAGGGTATTGTTTTTTGTAAGTTTTATGAAAGATGGAAGCAATGGGTATCTGGATAGAGTTAGGGATTTTCGTGATCGTGATCCTTTTTGCAGTCCACCAGATTTACGATGTGAAGCGCGAACAGCGCAAGCGATCTGCCGAAAATAAAGACGCGAATCGAACCGACAAACAGTAATTTATAAAAATATGTTTGGAAACTTGTCACGTATTAGGTTATCTTTACGCCGAAATGACAAAGCTTGGCGATTTTGTCTCGACTAAAAAACTTTTCGCCTGAATTCCGTATGGAGCTTATGCACCTAACGCACGGTAAATTTCACAGGATTGCGCATGCCGTTTGACCACTGCGCTATATGCCGACGATGCTGTTTCGTAGAGGCGGGCTACCCTGCCCTCGAAATAACTCTCACTAAAAAAGAGAAAAAAGATCTTGGCAGCGTTTGTATCGAAAGCGATTGCATACATCTGGGCCCTGTCGGCTGCACTCTGGGTGAGAGCAGACCCTTTAGTTGCAAGCTTTATCCTCTCGCTTATAATCCAACGCGTCGCGAAATCTACTACGATACCGAGTGCCCGGTAATGCCGGAGTACATACGGCAATTGGAAGATTCCGCGAGCGAGGCCTCTAAGCATCTGGCTGGCTGTAAATCAGAGCTAATCAAGCTGGAAAAAACAGACAGTAGATTTTTAAAGAATAATTTTGAAATCGATTCCGATTACTTCGATTTAAAAAGGCTTCCGTCTCAACCCTTCTCCAAGGATAACTAGAATGAATGGTTCTCTACACAGACTGCGCGAAGTGAGGCAAGCGCGAGCACCACAAAAGCTCATGCAGGTGGGATGCCAAAGCTGGACGGCTAGAAACCTCTGCGTTGAAAGCTACCACGACGAAATCCTTTACTACACGACCCGCTGGGATGCACTCTGCCCTTATATAGATGTCAGCGACGAGATGCTGGCCACCGCGCCGCGCCCCTTTGTTGTGTATGCCTTGCCGCCGGATAGCCAGTTTGGCGTCGCTATTAACGACAAATACGGCATGGTCGACTGCTTTTCTGAGGATTTTTGGAGCGAAGAGCGTCGGGCGCGGAAATTCAAGGAATACGATAAGCAGTACCGTAATTTCACGATCACTCTAGATCGCATACCTGGTAAAGATCTGACCTCGGATGATATTTTCGAGATGGGTGGAGAGCATTTTGAAAAATGCTTTATCGCTGATGAGGAAGTCGACGGTTTCGTCGATTACATCCGTACCCTGGATATTTTGGTTATTCGAGTAACTTCCCCTGAGGGTGAATTGGTACTGACCGATGTATCGGTGATTTTGCCTAAATATAATCAGCTATACGGCAGCTTCTGTCAGTGGAATCGCGAGTTCAAAAATAAATCTCCGGGAATTTTTGCTTGCTTGCTGGCCTGCCGCTGGGCGCGCGATAACGGTCTGCAGTATTACAACCTTGGTCCAGTCGACGATTACGGCTATAAGGCTCTGTTTGTGACTGATTATGAGCCTATTTATGCGCTTGCTTTAGTCGATCCAGATCATCCATTGGCGCAAGATCCTACTTCGCCTCTAAAGATCGATTTCAAACCAGAAGAGCTCAATCAGGTTTACAGAGATGGTTCGGTGCCAGTTCAGCTCAAGGATGTAGCTGCTTAAACTGTGGCCCATATAAACAAAACGTTTATCGTCAAAACGCAGATTCGGTGTTTTTGAGTGATTCAGATAAATCGAGATATTCACTGCATTCATCCCGATTTCCGGAGCAAAGACTCGCCCTTTTTCGACAAGGCAGAAGGTAGCTAAGTGCTTACGTACGCTGCTAGGGACTTTTTTAAGTTCGATGCGCGAAAATTTTATTTCCTTGTTGCTAACCATGCTGCGAAGTGGGGCGGTACCTTTAGGTATGTCGCGCAGCGCAAATACGCCTATGCCATGGATAGTTGATACGCCGAGTTTGCAGTAGACATCGTCGCGTAAATGGTCATATAGCTTTTCTTTTAGGCTGCTCATAGAAGGGTAGTTTCAGGTTGGGCGAGATGCTAATGATAAGAATGACCCTTGGGAATCTCACTAGGGCTGGTAATGCACACGGCCCAGGAGGCTGTCCATAGCGTTGATCTTGTAATCAAGCCAGCGTTCCAATCGCCATTTAATTTTTGCTTCTGTTCATGCCTACTCACCTAAGCAAATCTCTGAAATAGCCTGGTAGAGCAAACAGGCCGAAATGCGTGGCCTCATTGTAGTAGTTAAGCTTTCCAAGTTTATGTGACTCTATGCGTTGGAGAACATCATGCTCAGAGAGTTTGTATGAATAAGTTTGCTCGCTACACAAAGCGAAAGACCAGTATGCACCATACAAAGGAATATACAAGCCAAATGGCGCTACGTTAGCGAAATGCTGCGTCAGTCGCTGATAAATCGTTTGCACTGTTTGAGGCGAAAATACCGGGCTACCCGTATGCAGCACCATAGCCCCGCCCGGGGCAAGAATACGCTTCACCGATTGAAAGAACTCTGCAGTGTAAAGCTCAGAAGCGGGCGTGTCGGGATCTGTCAGGTCCAGTAGTACCAGATCAAATTGCTCGTGGCATTCATTCACATAGGCTAATCCATCGCCTATGCGTATCTCTACACGCGGGTCATCAAGCGAGCCTTTGTGAATATTGGATAAATATTGACGGGAAATTCGTATGACGGCTTCATCCAGTTCGGCCAGAACTATGCGTTCTACGCTGGGGTATTTCAATAACTCTTCAGCAGAGCCGCCGTCACCGCCTCCGAGTATCAGTGCATGACGAACCTTACCGTGTGAAATAGCAGCTGGATGAACCAGTGCCTCATGATAAAAAAATTCTTCATTTTCTGAGGTCATGTAATCGCCATCTAGGCGAAATAATGTGCCGAATTGAGGTGATTCATGGACTTCAATCAGTTGATAAGGTGATTGCTCGCGATGCAGCAGTGGCCCTAGTCGATAGGCGTACGAGCTGTGTTTGTTGAGATATTCTTGACCCATTGTTGCGTCTGCCCCGGCATGACCAACCTCGCCACGCAACAAGTTCTGGCAGTTGGCATCAGCGGGCTCGAACAAATCGACTAGGGAATTGAGCAGTTGATTTGCCTTCTTGCTGTTATCAGTAGAAAAATTACAGACATAGACATCGAGTGTCACTGCCTGTTGTTCTGGCCAGGTGTGCAAGGCGAGGTGAGACTCAGCTAGCAAGATCGTACCAGTGACGCCTCCAGCTTGATTTTTAGTGAGTCCCGGGAAAGCATGAAACAGCTCTCCAACGACTGTTAAACCGGATGACTCAACCAGATCGAGACAAACACGGCGCAGATGATCTGCATCGGTCATGAGCGACAGATTTTTTTTGCATCCAGACAGATCAGCGGTGAGGTGTAATCCCTGCATTTTTCTCGTTCATTTATTCAGGATAGGTTGTAAATTCACGCCTCACCAGACGGAGTAGCTGTGTTCTGGTGGGTATAGTAAGTTCGATAACTTTTGTGGCATGTAGATTTATAACAAAGCCTTAAATTGTGCCATTAAACGCCGCATATTCAAAACGTTCCCCTCCAATGCCCGTGGGCAGCCACGGAGACTGGGATCGTTTATTTGAAGCAGAAGAAAATTTCCTGGTTTGCAGCTGGCAGATGTCAGCACCGTTATTATTTCTCCGACCCGTCTTAAAAATTTTCAAATAGCTTATGAGTCGTATAAGCGCCATAGTAACTAACCTTTGTTACAACCCAAATTTCATCGTACTTAAACAGGAAACTTATGACTGCGTTTTCACTTCATCATGTCGCAACGTCATTGCTCGACATCGAATATCTGGAATGGAATCCACAGGGTCAGCGCACGGCTGTGTTGGTGCATGGTTGGCCAGATTCGGTTAGAACGTGGTTTGCCGTAGCTCCCCGATTAGTCGCGGCGGGTTACCGAGTTTTGGCACCGTCTGTGCGCGGCTATGGAGGTACGAAGTTTCTATCGCTTGACACTCCCAGAAGTGGTCAGCTGTCAGCATT
Organism: Oxalobacteraceae bacterium; assembly: GCA_021298555.1. Taxonomy (GTDB): domain Bacteria; phylum Pseudomonadota; class Gammaproteobacteria; order Burkholderiales; family Burkholderiaceae_D; genus Pernthalerella. The sequence goes on along the minus strand of JAJTGE010000067.1, from coordinate 1,735 downwards.
AGGACGTGATCTGATTGAATTCTTAGAGGCCTTGCATTTAGATCAGCCGCTATTGGTAGGCCACGACTGGGGTGCGCGTGCTGTGGCGAATGCAGCGGGTATGCAGCCAGGTATAGGTTCGCATCTGGTAATGGTTTCTGTTGGCTATGGCACTAACAGCCTGAGTCAGCCGCTGAGTTTGCAGCAGGCGAAAAATTATTGGTATCACTGGTACATGAACACACCTATAGGCATGAAGTCACTAGCAGCCGATAGAGCCGCATTTGCGCGCATCATGTGGGACACCTGGGCGCCTGCGGGATGGTTTGATGAGCAAGAGTTTGCAGCAACGGCAGAAGCCTTCAACAATGAGGATTGGGTTGAGGTTGTGACTCACTCGTATCGGCATCGCTGGGGCCTGGTCGCTGGAGATCCTGCATATGACGCCGATGAAAAACTACTCTCCGATTTACCCGTGCTGGCGACCCCCATGCTGGTGCTGCATGGCGATGCCGATGGTGTTAATCCCATATACACCTCGGCAGATAAGGAGCGCTGGTTTACCGGGCGCTATCAGCGAACTGTGATGAGGGGGATAGGGCATTTTCCGCAGCGAGAGGCAGCGGCCATGGTGGCCGAAGAGGTGCTCAGATTTTGTGCTGTGCCTGACTAAAAACTGAACAAAATTAGCGGCAGAGTCATATGTATTTGATAAAAAATTCACAGAATCGCAAGAATTTTTTCATTCAATTCGTATTTTTTCTGACTATTCAGTTGACGCCAGAGAAAAACATTGTCAGTATTTAGTGACAATTTGAAGTGTACATATCAAGTTACACCGATAGTTGGTCAAAGCCGCAATGAAAATATATTTTGAGTGCGGATCCAGTCGTAATCGATGTCTTTTTTTGGAGGTGTCACGATGTCTGATAGAGACAAAGTTTGGCCGACCGGTTTAACCGAGGCTGAATCAGAAGAGATACACCGTCATCTGATCCAAGGAACGCAGCTTTTTGGGATGATTGCAGCATTCGCCCATTTGCTCGCGTACATCTATTCACCCTGGCTACACTAACCCTAGGGGAGACTAGAAATGATCTATGGAAAAATGTGGTGCGTAGTTAAGCCATCGGTGGGTATTCCCATCATCATCGCAGCGGTCGCTATCGCGTCCTTTTCGGTGCATTTGGCACTGACCCTGAATACCACTTGGGTCAAGAAATTCCTCAATGGCAGTGCTGCTCAGGTTTCGAGCATACAAACGGAAGTGCCCCAAGTGGCGTCTCTGACATTACAGGAAGCGGGACGAAAATAATTTTCATCCTTCGTGGTTTGGGACCCTGGGGTTCCGAACCACGGCACTTCCCGCAAACTAACGCCTTGTTTGCCGGAACGCGAATTCATTTTATTGGTTGCGAGCGGCTGGTTAGCCAGTGCTTGCGCAAGCGCGCTAGCAGCTCAGCTTGCCGTGGTAGCCAAGTAGCATGTGAACGCCATAACGAGGCATAGTTCACCGTTGGCGGATTTCGGTAATAATACGGTCTTCCAAAAGTATCGCTATTAGCTAATGCTTTGCACGGACGGTGCTAAGTGTTTGGTGTTAATACGATTAATAATGTAATTTAAAGATCAGGCAGCGCCGGATTAATTCACCAGAAACTCATCGGGAGAATCGCATGAAGACTTGGCAAATTTTGTTAGTAATTTGGGTAATGGGTGCTTGTTTCATGATGGCTAATCATTTCAATCGCCAAAA
>JAJTGE010000066.1 GCA_021298555.1 Oxalobacteraceae bacterium | reverse complement strand
AACTGCGCGTATCTCGAGACCTGAGCGCGTACTGCCACCAAAGTCATAGAGCATTTCACGTAAGCTGACACCGAAGGCTTTCTCAACCAAACCACCGTACTTGATATTGCCAGCTAACTGTATTGGCAAGGTGCCGCGCGAACGACCCATACCGTAGTCGCGATAAAACGTAGCACCTCGCGCAAAAATAATCGGCACCGAAGCAAGAGAAATTACATTGTTAATTACGGTGGGTTTACCAAACAAACCTGAAATTGCCGGCAGCGGAGGTTTGGCGCGCACTATGCCGCGGCGACCTTCCAAGCTTTCTAAAAGCGCAGTTTCTTCACCACAGACATAGGATCCTGCGCCCACACGCACTTCCAAATTAAATGCATGGCCCGAACCTAAAATACTAGCTCCTAAATACTGGTGCTGCTCTGCTATTGCTATCGCTTCATTCAACACATCAATGGCATGCGGATATTCTGAGCGAACATAGATATAACCCTTGGTCGCACCAACCGCTAACCCTGCAACCCGTTGGAAAAGCTGCACCCCCGCGTCCACGTAAACCAGAATCAGTCACCTGTTGAACGATTTGTTCCTGCGTCATACCCAACGCATTTTTCAAACCGGCATAACCTTCGTGTGCTACATAGTCATCGATCGATACAGGATCAGTAATGCCTACGCGTGCAAACGTGAGACGTTCCTGATTTTTTAAAAAAGCAATCTCTTCGGTTTTACCTAGCGACAGCGCATGCTGACCACCTTTGATGAAATCGGCATCAAATAAGGATTTCACATCCTCTTGCGTGATTGGGCCATAGGCATGGCGCTCACCGTTGATTTCTACTTCAACTAATGGCTCCAGCCAAAACATGCCACGCGATCCGTTACGCACCAACGAAATTTCTACGCCATGGGCTTTAGCCTGCTCAGTAATAGCGCGTGCCACATCATGAGCGCCCAGTGCTATGGCGGTTGAATCGCGAGGAACAAAAATCTTTATGCTCATGCTTGGCTCCTGGCTTTATCTACCAACAACTTTAGACGCTCTGTTGTCATACGCAGATGAATATCATCATTAATCATGATCGACGGACCACAGGCACATTGGCCCAGGCAATACACTGGTTCAAGTGTGACTGCACCATCCTGAGTAGATTCATGAAAATCGCAACCCAATAATTTCACAGCCTCTTGTGCGAACTCATCGGCACCCACTGCCTGGCAAGCTTCAGCACGACAAATTTGCACAACCACTTTGCCAGCTGGTTTTTGACGGAAGTGATGGTAATAACTAACGACGCCATGAACTTCGGCGCGGGAAAGATTCAGACTTTCAGCGATGCGCGGGATAGCATCGGCAGGAACATATCCTTCAACCGCCTGAACCGCATGCAAAATAGGAAGCAATGCACCCTCGGTGTCTGCAAAACGAGCGAGAATCTCATCGATGGCGTCAGTGGAAACAGTGTCGGACATTGGTATCCTTATGAATCTGCATTTATGCAACTCAAAGCCTAAACTTGACCTATGAGTATCTTGGTTAAGATTGTATAGACAAATGTTCAACTGTGGGCCCTACTGTGTCAATATGCTTTTTATTGCCTATGGATACGCAGCCAGGCCTCAGCCTAACCTCTCGATAATTCCGCGTAATTAATTCAAGCAAACTACCCAGCATGGCACTCGCAAACAAGCATCACATCTATGTCGTCGAGCTATCAAAAGACGTGCTGTATGAGCCGAAATTCAAGAAAGCCAACGCTGGCTATCTGATAGGCAAACCCTGCGTTTATGTGGGAATGACAGGGCTGGATCCGGATTTGCGCTTTGACCGCCACAAAGCAGGCATACAGGCAAACAAGTTCGTGCGGGAGTATGGCCTAAGGTTATTGCCAGAATTGTATGAGTCTCATAACCCCATGCCCTACGAAGACGCCAAATACATGGAAGTTGATCTGGCGATTCGCTTGCGTGAAGCTGGGTATGGCGTGTGGCAGGCTTAATTTACTAAAGTAATGTTTTTTTGAAAACCAAGAAACTTACCTGCACCTCTTAAACGCACAGAAAAATTACATTGTCGTAATACAAATCACTAAGGCTTGAATTAACAAGCGACTCCGTGGATGCTGTATCTCGCCTCATTAACTTCTTTTCGTGCGAAGGAGAACATCTTGGAATACCGACAACTCGCGCGCTTGCTTGGCGCTCTTTGTTTTGAAGAACGACTGCGTATCATCAGCGCCCTGATCTCCGCGAGCGACGAGGGTTTATCTCAGCGCGAACTGGCCGAAATTACTGAGCTTGCTCCGAATGCAGTGTGGGTACATCTCGATTACATGATGGGCACCGACATGGTCAAAAGTCGCTCCACCATGGTCGAAAAAATATTCACCGCCGATGTACAGATACTGGAAAACTTATTTACGTTCATGAATGAGAAATACGGTGCTGGTGCTCGTCTTCTCAATCGCGCTGAAGAACGAAAAATACAAGTTACAGAATAATCGCATCACGCTAGTCATACCTTACGGGACACCCTATATCCCGAATCGAAGTAACTTCTTAAAAAGTTTCAATCTACCTACCGTTCTCCAGACGCTGCGCTAAAATTTCTGGCAAGCCTGCAGCACGAATATCACTCGCAACCGCTGCGTAATCGTAGTTAACGCGATGAAATGTCAGCATCTCTTCATCCAAATCGATGAGTGCGTAATTTGCCCGAGTATCACCATCACGCGGCTGTCCCACTGATCCTACCGTTGCCAACCAATAGCGTTGCGAACGCGCCAAAATTGTTTTGTTTGCGTTTATTGGCACACGCACCATTTCACGATCAGTAATGCGATAAAACAGTGACTGCTCATGCACATGCCCACCGAATACATAGCGAACTTCATGATGGCGAGCCACAGCTTGCATGCTGCGATTGGCAGTGCGTTCTTCAAGCACATAATTCCAACGATCTGGCGCATCGGCAGTGGCATGCACAAGAAATACTTTTTCAATTAAAGCCGTTAGCGGTAAATCCTTCAACCATAAACGTTGAGTTTCATTAAGCTGTTTTTGAGTCCAGGATCTCATGACATCGAACCAGCCTGAATTAGCCTCTGCTTCGAGCTCAGGCAGGTCATCATGATTACCTCGAATGATCAATGCACCCTCCAACCCAAGTTGACGACAACGGTCAACCACCTCACTCGGATGCGGGCCATACCCAACCAGATCCCCCAAAATAGCGAAGCGATCTGCACCCTGCTCGCGCGCATGCACTAGACACGCGTCGAACGCAGGAAGATTGGCGTGCAGATCTGATAGCAAGGCGAGTTTCAATGGGGTCTTTCAATAGCGTGATCTGGACTGTATAACGACCGCCGCACCAGCTGCAAACAGATTGAATTACTTCGAATGTAAAAATTAATCATTTAAAAACTAATCAATTATTTGTTCATTTTGGACTAGCGCGGAAACAGAAAATTACTGTATATTTATACAGTTATAGACCTAGCTAGGGAGCCCTCTCATGCGTTACGACTTAGATAATCATTACGACATTAGCCCTGAAACTGCACATCAACATCATTGGATACGGGGCACCGATGTGCAACATGTCTGGAGAAAACACGGCTGGGTACCACCCAGTGAATATCGGCGTGATTTTCAAGCGAATTCACTTAAATCTAACAGCGAGTCTGGAACAAACAGACAGATAAATTAAGTAGAAAGATGCTGATTTGATCTTCATTTTATGAAGAGTCTGCCCGGCTGCGCTACTTGAAACAACTCACAAGGTCAGCTTGGGCCTTCCCTCGAGAACCGTCACGTTTTTTTAATTCCGCCGTACTTATCTAGCTCTTGCAAACGAGGCTAATCGAGCCTCGTTTCGCCGCCTTGTCATCATGCCCCAAGATGACAGTCTGCCGTTCGTTGCCCTGACAAATAATCGCTATTTGAGATTCATCCTGACTCCAGCAACGTAGCCAGGCACTCTGCTGCTTGGTCGAATTATTGTTGATAGCGGCCACTTCACAATGAGACCAACTTGTAAACATCTCTATGTTAAATAACTTCGGATCATCGCCAGCGATAGGTACTGTTTTTTTCTCACTGGATTTACCGAACTCTACGATCTCGAGATAAGCCTCTGCCTTGGCCTGCAGAGAGATGAATGGCAACAGAAAAACTATCAGGTAACACAATCGCTGGGTGTGCTTAGTAATAAACATAAATGGTCTTTATCTCTATTTGGGGAGTCTGAAACTATCCATATCGAATAGCTGTTTAACCAGAGGATACTCAAATTTTGCTGTTAATCAATAAAACAAACTCTTAGCCCTCGTATTCTCAACATTATTTCTAATATCTCGTGACCCCGTCTCCAAGACCGTATGGAAACCGAATCGCATGGCGGGAAATCACCGATTTTCGTAACTCACGCGCTGGGCAAGACCTACGTTATGGGGCCGTTAGTCGTTACCGCCTTAGCCGACGTTAATCTGGCGATATATCCCGGTGAATTTATCGTATTGTTGGGGCCCTCTGGCAGCGGCAAATCTACTCTCCTAAATATACTTGGCGGTCTGGACCGCCCTTCCGAAGGAACAGCTCACTTTGGAGATCATGCATTAGAAACAGCCAGCGATGATGACCTGACACGCTACCGACGCGAACATGTAGGTTTCGTTTTTCAGTTCTACAATTTAATACCTAGTTTGACTGCGCGTGAAAACGTAGAACTCGTTACCGATATTGCAGAGCATCCCATGTCTGCAGAAAAAGCACTGAAATTGGTAGGGCTGGCAGACCGGATGGATCACTTCCCATCACAGTTATCCGGTGGAGAGCAGCAACGTATAGCGATTGCACGTGCCATTGCAAAGCAACCCAATGTATTGCTTTGCGATGAGCCCACTGGAGCTCTGGACTATCAAACCGGTAAGCAAGTGCTTGAGGTCATTGAATATATCAATCGCACCTTGGGCACCACCACTATCGTCATTACACACAACGCCGCCATTGCTGGCATGGCAGACCGCGTGCTGCACCTGAGTGGTGGTCATATACAGCGCATAGAGGTACCTACACACAAGCTCACACCCTCGGAGCTATCCTGGTGAAGGCTTTAGATCGTAAGCTTTTACGCGATATACGCCAGATCTGGACTCTGGCATTCACACTTGCCGTCGTTGTGGGTAGTGCTGTCGCTGGGTTCATTACGACCTTCAGTGCACAGGATTCATTGTCATGGTCACGTGATCGTTACTATGCTCAATCACAATTTGCTGATGTATTTATCGACTTAAAACGTGCACCCCTATCAGTGTTGCCGCGACTGCAGTCTGCCGTAGGCGTGGCTCATGTTGAGACCTCGATCACTTTACTTGCACAAGTCGATATTCCAGGAATTAGCGATCCCATAACAGGCCGCATGATAGGCATTAAACCTGATGCACTTCCTCAGTTAAATCGCATCTTTCTGCGGTCAGGAAAAATGATCGCGCCCTACCAAACTGGCACCATTGATGTACTGGTATCCGAGGCCTTTGCCATTGCGCGAGGACTCCAACCTGGTTCTGTGCTGTACGCGCTATTGAACGGTAAGCGGCAAGCCTTGCGCATATCGGGGATTACCCTCTCGCCTGAGTATATTTTTGCAGGTTTAATTGGCGCACCCGATTTAAAAGGGTTTGGTGTTTTCTGGATGGATGAGAAAAAATTAGCTAAAGCCAGCAATATGGAAGGTGCATTTAATCATGTGGCAGTCCGCTTAGCACCCGGCAGTAATCAAACAAGAGTCATCGATGAGTTAGACCAGCTAGTCACAGCCTACGGCAGTACGCGCGCTTACGGACGTGATGAGCAAATGTCACATAAAGTACTGAATTCCGAAATACAAGAGCAGCGTGTATTGGGTACGGTTTTACCGCTTATTTTTCTAGCTATCGCCGCGTTTCTTCTAAACGTGGTTATAGGCAGGCAAATCACGCTACAGCGCGAGCAAATTGCGGCATTAAAAGCGCTTGGATATACCAATCTTACGATTGCAAATCACTACTTGAAACTAGTAATTATCATCGTTATGAGTGGCGTAGTACTGGGAATAATTCTTGGGTATTGGCTAGGAAATGAATTAACAGTGATGTATCAACAGGTATTCCATTTTCCTCAGTTTTACTACCGTGTTCGTTCCGAACTTTTACTCTCTGCTTTGGCAGTAACTTCAATAGCCGGAGCTGCATCAGCCTGGTATGCCATTCGAAGCTCAGTAAAGCTATCACCCGCGCAAGCCATGAGGCCACCTGCACCAGGCATCTATAAAAAATCTTATGCAGAGCCACTCGTTCGTTATTTAGGATGGGCCTCCTCGACCCGCATGATTATCCGTAATATAAATCGTCATCCCTGGCGATTCACGTTAACGCTTGTTGGCATTGCCGCCTCTATGGCCGTACTGATTAGTGGATTATTCTGGCGTGATTCGATTGCGAAAATGATAGACGTACAATTTAGTCACGCCTTACGTGGTGATCTTTCTGTTTATCTGATAGATCCACGCCCCGCTTCCATACTGCACGAATTCATGCACCTACCTGAGGTTACGGGTACCGAAGTTGCACGAACAGTCAATGTGCGGCTTAGCCATGATCAGCATGAATGGCGCGGTCTGGTGCAAGGCAAACCAGCGAATCCCTTATTACACCGCATTATCGATGTGGATATGCATGCACATACAGCCCCTACCGACAGCGTGCTCATTACTGATCGTCTCGCAGATCGACTTCATGTTCATCCGGGTGACAACATAAAAGTAGAGATTCAAGAAGGTAAGCGATTGACATTTGATCTTATCGTCGGAGGAACTATCCGAGAGATGATGGGCATGAATGCATACATAGAGCGGCGTAGTTTGAATCGCCATTTACACGAAGGCGACGTCGTTAATCACATTACGTTAGCGATTGCAAAAGAACATGAATCCACGCTTCTAAGTAATCTCAAGCAGTTCCCGCTAGTTGCACTCGCTATCAGCAAAAATATTTTACTAAAAAATATACAAAGCATTACTGCGCGCAACCTTTTGATTACCAGTACGGTATTAACCTTGTTTGCAACCGTCATTACCGTTGGCGTGGTCTATAACCAGGCTCGCATCTCTTTAACAGAGCGTGCGTGGGAATTCGCCAGTCTGCGCGTATTAGGTTTCACCCGCAGAGAAGTGTCGACTCTATTACTGGGTGAATTGGGACTAGCGATCACCTTGGCGATACCTTTGGGTTTGTTGGCAGGTTATTGGCTGGCCTTGGGTATCGTCAATGGGATTAAAACGGATGAGTTTTATTTTTCATTAGTGATACTGCCTTCAACCTATGCATACGCAAGCCTATGTGTATTTTTAGCTGCTACTGCCAGTGCCCTGGTTGTGAATCGACATATCGCCAAACTGGATTTAGTCGGTGTTTTAAAAACACGCGATTAGCACATCACCATAACTATGCGAAAAAAAATTACATTAATAATCGTTATTTTGAGTGCTCTATTCCTACTGATCTGGGCTTTTACGCCAACTGCTATTCAGGTAGAAACTGTCACCATAGAACGTGGATATTTTGAGCGCTGTGTTGAGGACGATGGCTGGACTCGTGTACGTGACAGATATGTAATCTATGCTCCAGTTACTGGGCATTTACTAAGAACGAAATTACGTGAAGGGGACGCTGTAAAACGGGGCAATACTGTTGCCACTATTTTCCCGCTAAAACCTCCGTTTCTTGATGAGCGTGCTGTGCTAGAGCGTCGCGAGCGTGTACGCTCACTAGAAGCCAATGCACGGGCAGCTGAGGTCAATGTAGAACGCGCGCAGCTAGCTTTACGGCAGGCCGAAATAGATTTGCAACGTAATGAGCATTTATTCGAACGTCACTTTATATCTGCAAGCGCGGTCGAAACATTCCGCCTTACAAAGCAATTACGTCAAAAAGAATTGGCTAACTCTGAAAAAATAGCTCAATCCGCTAGCCATAGCTTGGCTGAGGCTCGCATTGGATTACTGACTACGCCAGAACGCTCACAGATAGCCTTGCGGCCGTCGTTAGTTACCTCACCTGTTACAGGACGCGTACTCCGTATTCCACAACCCAGCGAAAATATAGTCACCATGGGTACACCTTTAGTAGAAGTAGGCAACCCATCCCAATTAGAAGTTCTGGTTGAGTTATTAACTGAAGATGCTACTGAGGTCCAACCTGGCATGATTGCGCGACTTAGCCACTGGGGAGGCTCACGCGAATTAGAAGCTCGCGTACGCCTAATTGAACCCTCTGCATTTACAAAAATATCTGCACTGGGCGTTGAAGAGCAACGGGTGAACGTCATTCTTGATATCACCTCGCCTACTGACGATTGGAAAAATTTAGGAGATCGCTTCCGCGTTGATATAAAAATTCCAGTACAAACGGCTGACGATGCATTGATGGTACCGGTGGGAGCACTGTTCCCCATGGGATCTCGATATGGCTTATATCTCGCTGAGGATAAGCGTGCAAAGTTAACACGTGTTGATGTCATTGCCCGAAACGGACAGCAAGCATGGATACGAAGTGATCTCAAACCCGGAGTGCAAGCCGTTGCCTATCCACCGGCAAAACTAACTGATGGAGACAGAATTAGTCCTGTGCCAAATTAACAAATACCCATGGTTGAAAGTAAACTAAGTTAGCTATATCTAACTGCATGCATAGCCAATACACGACCTACTACTTTGAAAGTAATTACTGCTCAACTGAACTATAGTCGTCTACATTATCACTACAAAGTTATAGATATCACAGGCATAAAGCTGTACCAAGTAAGCGACTATAAATTCTATTAGCAAAAATATTATTTTTTAATTCGTATACTGGATTTTATTTCTTTATTAAGTATCAAGGGTCAATTGACTTTGAATCTCTAGGAAAAAATCCTCTGTCGCAGGTACCAAATTTATACTTTCACCAATGGGTAAAAATGGCGAAGTGAAATTTAAAACTATTAATACTTCGTTGGTAGATGAGTTTATTCTGTTAGATGGATTGCAGAATCGTCAGAGAGAATGCGAGATCAATCTACAAACATAACATTTGGCAAATGCTCGCGTGATTCATTTTTAAAGAATGACAGTAAATAATTAAATATAAAAGTGTGGGCTTTTGTGTGTTGACACTATTCCACCTATGGCAATGGAAAAATTAGTGTATTCCGTACGCAATTGCAAAAAAGCGAAATAATGTTCGCAGCGCTTCTGAACACAGATTTCTCGACGGATCACAAATAGGAAATCGGTGAGAAGCAACCAAATGGCGCATCGTTAAAACGTTTAATCCTTATCGACAAAAAGGGGTTGAAGAGGTGGTTTAATTTTTCTTTTCGAAACAACAATGCCCCTAACGGGGCATTTAAAATTGTGGCGGGCCAAAAAAGTTAGTTCCACTAACCTGCTCAATCATCTAGCACCTTATTTCTGCTGATGGCGGGGATTCGAACACTGTAACCTGCGCTAAGCCCTATTA
>JAJTGE010000010.1 GCA_021298555.1 Oxalobacteraceae bacterium | reverse complement strand
CCTGGTCAAGTCGCAAATACATTGGCCTGACATCAATTAGCCTCTATGGGGCAGGGCGATGCAGTAGCCTTCATGCGGCTATGCCGATAATCACACCAGCAGCATCCACATGCGCAAACACGCGCTCCCCCGTGTTTAAACCCAAGGCATCAAGTTTTTCATTGCTCAGAGTACTGATAAGTGGCATGCCATCTCCGAAAATCATAGCAAGTTCAGATTTGGTTTCACCGCGTGTCAACGACACTATGCTGACTTCCACTGTATTTTTTTCGTTGCTATTGGCTTGGCGACTAATCATGACTCCCGATGCTTTGATCAACGCAAATACCTTTGAGCCTATATCGAGTTTTAATTCTCGACAGCTTTCATGAGTAATCGCCGCAGTGATTATGTGAGAACCGTTAATGAGCACATCGATCTCATCACTCACCGGTCCCTGTAGTATAGAAACGATGATGCCTGCAAATTGATTGCGCACACTCGTTTTCATCGCAATCTCAGCTCGGGTTGCATAATCTTCCGAGAGGCCATTGGCCAGTTTATTTAGCCGTTGAACAAAACGCTGATGCTCTTCTTGTATCAACATAAAGTTCTTTAGTAATTGCCGACCGCGCGGCGTGAGCTTAGTGCGTCCACCCCCTTTGCCCCCCGCAAAACGCTCTATCAGTTCGCCGCCTGACAAGGTAGCCATCTGATCCATCGCATCCCACGCACCTTTGTAACTGTAGCCTGCGAGTTTGGCGGCTTTGGTTAAATTTTCCAGTTGCTCTATTTGCCTAAGTAGCTCTATGCGTTTGCGATTGGCAAGTAGCTCTGACCCGACACGCAACTGTAGTTCTGCATCAAGGTTGTAGTGAATGCCATCCATAGGTCAATCCAGAATAAAGATATAAATTTAGTAATAGAGCTGATATGTGATCAATTTCGCCATCATAACTGGGTTGACATTCAAAATAAATGCCAGTAAATTTTGCATCAACATAAAGTTGAGTATATTTAGATAAATCCCAGGTAAGTCTGGGCATTTTTTAAATTATCAAAATATATAAAACTAATTTTCAAACTTCTTGACCAGACAAATCCGAAAGTCATTACATGAGAACACGCTTATCTTTGCCTTCTGCCGTTTGCATGATCTCGCTGTTACTAGCCGCCGTCTCTAGCCCGGTAGCCGCTGCGGATGATGTCAAAGCCTTGCTGGAATTGCTCATGGAAAAAGGCATCATCACCAGCGAGGAATACGACAAAAAAATAAAAAAGGCTCAGGAAATCGAAGAAGTGCGTGCGTTTAATGAAGCTCAGGATGTCAGACGTGCCAATGCCGCCATTGAAAAACGTGTGCAGGACGAAGCGAAATTTAAAACAGACATCTATGGCCAGATATCTGCTGGCTACTATCAGGCATCCAATATGACGGCTGCCAGCGTTGATGCCAGCGGCATGAGTGATCAACCCAAAGCGAATAACCGCGTGGGTTTAAAACTGTCGCGTGAGCTGACTCCTGATGTGCGAGCCATGGTGACACTGGAATCAAATTTTTCTGCACGAACGGGTGCCATAGGTCGTGACGCTGCAGGCTACGGCGTAGCAGCCACGGGTAATGCAGCCGCTGTGTTTGATCGTGAAGCCAATGTTCGTGCCATTTCAGCAAGCTATGGCACCTTGATTGTCGGTCGCGGCCCCACTCTACAAAATGATCTAAGTTCCGCATTCGATGCGCGTCAGAACTGGAATTTTGGTGGTTTAAAAGCCATAGGTCGCTATGCTGGTTTTCATAGCGCCTCGGGCGTCAATCGCGCCGACAAATTAATACGCTATATCTCGCCAGCGTATGAGGGATTCACTCTCGACACCGCTATCTCGTTCGGCGGGGTGGCAGATGATGCCGATAGGGGCACGAATTATTATTTTGGTGGGCGCTACAAAAACGGAAATTTAGAATTTGGCTATAACCACGCAGAGGTAAAGTTAGGTAGTGCCAGCGCGCCCACATCGCAAACAGAGGTCACTAACCGGGTTGATTTTTTTGCAGCGAAATACACGCTGGACTCCTGGACTGTAAATGCAGGTTATGTAATGACACGCAATCCATCGCTCTCGTCAGGTGGAAGTTTCGACACCTTAAAAACGTCAGGTAAGGTAAATGTAGATACATGGTTTGCTGGCGCTGTCTATCGATTCACTCCCAAGATCAGCTGGAATGGAGGGTGGTATCAGGTTGTTGATCAGACGTCGCAGACCAATGCCAATCGAAATAATGATGTGACTATGGTGGCTACTGGCCTGACCTGGTCGCCCTACAAAGAACTTGATTTGTTCGTGGATTATGCGCAGGCGAGTCGTCAATCAGGCGCAACGGGAGCATTTACTCTTTATGACAAATGGGTACCCGATACCGGTACAGGTGGTAATGCCTCTTCATCGATAGGCTATTCTGAAAGTAAAAAAAATCAGTCGGGTATATCGATAGGCGCGCTCTACAGATTTTGATATTTCTTCAACTAAAACCAAACCTATGAACTACTTTCTCAAGCCTCTTTTTGTGGCCATCTTTTTTTCAGTCGCTACCTATGCGCAATCAGCTGAAATCAAAGTCGCTGTTGCTTCTAATTTTGCAAACGTACTGAAAGAAATTGCCATTGAATTTCAAAAAGATACTGGTCATCAGTTGGCGATAACGCCGGGTGCCACAGGTAAGTTTTATGCGCAGATAAGCAATGGGGCGCCATTTGATGTATTTCTTTCGGCTGATGATGAAACACCGAGCAAGTTAGTTCAAGAGGGTAAAGCAGTCGCTGCATCGCAATTTACCTACGCTATAGGTCGCTTGGCGTTGTGGTCGCCACTCCCAGAGTTGATAGATAAAAGCCCCGATGTGTTAAAAACAGATAAATTTAAATTCTTGGCTATTGCTAACGCCAAAGTAGCTCCCTATGGTCAGGCCGCTGTACTAACGATGCAAAAATTAGGATTGCTGAGCAAGTTAGAGCCACGTATCGTACAAGGTGAAAGTATTTCGCAGACGTATCAATTCGTAGCTACAGGCAATGCACAACTAGGATTTGTGGCGCTCTCACAGATTCTTGAGCATGGAAAAATCAAATCGGGGTCTGCCTGGGTAGTGCCTGAAGAAATGCATGAGCAACTCAAACAAGATGCTGTGGTGTTGGGAGCATGTAAACAACCCGTAATTTGTCAGTCATTGTTGGATTACCTTAAATCAGACAAGGCAAAAAAAATAATGGCTTCCTATGGTTATAAATAAAATGTATGTTGGATTCTGAAGCGCTGCTAGCCCTCTGGCTCACCGTCCAACTCTCCACAGTAGTCACACTGATTTTGCTGGTGATAGGTACGCCTATCGCCTGGTGGTTGGTGCAAACCCAGAGTTGGTTTAAACGACCAGTAGGCGCACTAGTGGCGCTGCCGCTGGTATTGCCTCCCTCGGTATTAGGCTTTTATCTTTTACTGGCTATGGGGCCACAGGGACCCGTGGGGCAGTTCACTCACGCTTTGGGTATAGAGCAGTTGCCGTTTACTTTTTGGGGTTTGGTAATCGCCTCAGTTTTTTATTCACTGCCTTTTATGGTTCAGCCTTTGCAAACCGCATTTGAAGCAGTGGGTAAGCGTCCCATGGAAGTTGCCGCTACCTTGCGTGCTAGCCCACTTGATGCATTTTTTAGCGTAGCTTTGCCCATGGCGCTACCAGGATTTATCACCGCCTCCATCATGACCTTTGCGCATACGGTCGGTGAATTCGGTGTCGTGCTGATGATAGGTGGGAATATCGCCGGACAAACACGCGTGGCATCGGTGCAAATTTACGATTATGTCGAGGCCATGCAGTACGCGCAGGCGCACAGCCTGTCGGCCATCATGCTGGTGTTCTCATTCCTGGTACTGCTGGCCTTACAAGTGTGGCGGCCTCAAGTAAAGCGTGGAGTCTGAGATGTCTGGCATACACATACATCTGCAACTTCAATGGCCAGGCTTTTCGCTTGATGCATCGTTCGACGCGCCGGGGCAGGGCATCACCGCTTTATTTGGGCCCTCGGGATGTGGCAAGACGACGCTCTTGCGCAGCATCGCTGGCTTAGAGCCTTTGGCAAAAGGGCTCGTCAATATCAACGACGTTGTATGGCAAAACCAGCATCACTGCGTTCCTGCACATGAGCGTGAGCTTGGTTATGTGTTTCAAGAAGCGAGTTTGTTTCCACATCTATCTGTGCTGGGTAATTTGCAGTTTGGTCGCAAACGCAGTCATGCAAAAGCGCACATT
The DNA here is from genome assembly GCA_021298555.1 of Oxalobacteraceae bacterium. GTDB lineage: Bacteria > Pseudomonadota > Gammaproteobacteria > Burkholderiales > Burkholderiaceae_D > Pernthalerella. The sequence goes on along the minus strand of JAJTGE010000010.1, from coordinate 27,551 downwards.
GATCTCGACGCACTGATAGAGTTGTTGGGTATTGGACCTTTGCTGAACCGACAACCGCACTCACTTTCAGGTGGAGAGCGCCAGCGAGTTGGTATTGCACGCGCGCTGGCCGTTAACCCGCATTTGTTGCTGATGGATGAGCCCCTGGCTGCACTCGATTTAGCGCGCAAACAAGAGATACTTCCATACTTGGAACGACTCCGTAGCGAATTTAAATTACCCATACTGTATGTGACCCATTCTCCGGATGAAGTAGTTCGTCTGGCGCATCACATTGTTGTGCTGGAAACGGGCAGGGTAGTCTCAAGCGGATCGTTAGTTGATACGCTCTCGCGAGTGGATTTACCTATACGTTTGGGTGAGGATTTGGGTGCAGTATTACAAGCCACAGTAGGCGAGATAGACACGCAATGGCGGCTTGCACGACTTGATTTTGCAGGAGGATTTTTTTGGACACGGGCACAAAATTTATCGGTGGGCGACTCGGTGCGTGTTCGTGTACTAGCGCGTGATGTCAGTATCGCCTGCGAACGACCAGCTACCAGCACCATACAAAACATACTTCAGGCTCATATTACCGACATCGTTAATGACGATCAGGAAGGTCTAGCTTTGGTACGAGTCATGGTGGGTGATTCGCCGCTGATTGCGCGTGTTACCCGACGCTCTATCGCTGAATTAAAACTTGAACCCAAGCTACCTGTATGGATACAAGTGAAATCAGTGGCGTTAACATGAAATGACTACGCAGCCTTTACCGCCATCGTCAGCCGTACTCATCATCTACGATGGTGACTGCACCTTCTGCAACCTCTATATGCAACTGTTACAGCTGCAGCAATCGGTTGGTGCAGTTGAGTTGCTCAGTGCGCGATCGGATGATGTGAGGGTGCAGTACTACGCACAGCGTGGTTATGATTTAAATGAAGGATTGTTGGTTGTTACTCAGGGTCAGGTGTATGCCGGCGCAGCAGCTATGCATTGGTTATCACACCATTTATTGGATAACGGTATCTTCGCTACCCTGCATCGTTGGGTGTTTAATCACGCGTGGCTAGCGCGCTTGATGTATCCACTGCTCAAACTCGGCAGGCGATGGTGGCTTGCGCTACGTGGCCGATCACTCATAGCCCAGGCAGACAAAGCGCGTGATTTACGCTGAACAATCCACCAGTACGCCAAAATTTTCTCTAGCTGATCGTTGAGCAGATTTAGTTGCAGTTGGCGCTTTGCCAGTTTGTTTAAATATGGCCTGACTCTGACCGTAAATCTCTTGTATGACTCGCTTGGCCAGGATCACATTCGCCTGCTGCAAAGCCCGACCTATGCGACCGAAATTGGTAGCTTCCAAACCAGGGCTAAATTCCAGCAAAAATCGATAAGCCAATTTGGCTTCCACCAGATCACCTGCGTCCAGCGCAGCGATCAGTGCTTTCAGTTTTTGCTGGTGTTGCTGGCGGCGACTGCTGCCAGTGTGTTCTTGCCCTTTACCACCCGTGCCGGGTGAGCTGACGCGTATGCCGAGTTCAGTGTTCATGTTGGTACCCCTCTGCTAAAGGTTGTGCCGGCGTCTTAGACTCCTTGATTCATAGGTTTTATCGGATTTTCCGACAGTTTTTGAAATGATTTATACGAAAATTTTTTCGATAACACCTAGTTTGCAACTGCCATGCCAGCGTAGGCAACCCATTAGATCCTCGTTATAAGAAGGCAATAGCCTTGCCGGACTTGGAATTTGGGGCGATGGAATCGGTTCTGATTTTTTGAAGACTATATATTTTGAAACGGTACGGATTTCCGACATATTTTTGGCACGGTATTTGCTCATTAAAAGTCATAGTCACTGATCTGGAAAGGAAATCGACATGCAAGAGCAAAACAAGAGTGTTATGGAATTTGCAATGCCAGCAATGGATAATTTAGCCCAGTACCGCCGCCGCTCGCACTCAGACAATGTGCAAGATATCTGGCGCAAGCATGGCTGGACACCGCCGACAGAAAGTCGCAAGGATTTCAGAGCAACGCTTAGGACAACCGCCGACAGGATCCCGTTGCATTATTGATAGCAGATGTCTCCTCCCGCGCCTTTAGCCAATGAGGGTATGGGATTGGCCCGCTTAATAGCGGGCCTTTTTTGTTTTGGAAGCCATTCTTCTATCTCAGATTAGCAAGCATTCGAAGGTAAAATCAGACTAGAGAAGTTTTAAAGGTCTGACTTCGTCACTCCTCTCTCGACAAATAAACTAATAAAAATGAGGAGATGCAGCGAGTGAACGCTTCAATAACAAAAGCAACCTGTTTGGGTGTAATTGGTTTAGGCACTATGGGTTACGGCGCAGCGATCAGTGCTCGCCGCCGTAGTTTTCCTACCGTGGGTTTCGATATCAGCCCGGCAAACATCAAACGATTTACTGATACTGGCGGCAAAGTTGCCAGCGATATCAACGCACTTGTAGCCGAGTGCGATGCATTTCTGATTTTGGTAGTCAATGCAGCGCAAACCGAAGCGGTTTTATTTGGTGAAAATGGCCTGGCCTCCAAAGCCAAACCCGGCAGCGTCATCATCGCTGCGGCAACTGTGGATCCGTCGCTTCCCCCTATCTGGGAAAAACAACTCAATGAATTTGGATTGCATTTTATTGATGGCCCTGTGTCAGGTGGTGCGGTCAAGGCAGAGGCTGGCGAGATGACGGTTATGGCCTCGGGTAAACCTGAGGCGTTTGTTGTTGCAGAGGGAGTGTTGCAAGCTTATGCAGGCAAAGTGTATCGACTCGGTGAGCATGCCGGCCCAGGCTCCACTGTAAAAATGGTGAATCAGCATTTGGCGGGTGTGCATATTGCCGCTGCGTGTGAAGCCATGGCGCTGGGTATCAAGGCCGGTGCCGACCCACATCAATTGTATGAAGTGATATGTAATTCAGCTGGTATGAGCTGGATGTTTCAAAATCGCGTGCCTCACATACTGGCAGGCGATTATTCACCCTTGTCAGCAGTGAATATTTTCGTCAAAGATTTAGGTATCGTGCTCGACGCAGCACAAAAACTCACCATGGCATTACCTTTGGCATCCTCAGCACATCAGTTGTATTTAGGTGCTTCAGGTGCTGGCTTTGGTCAGGAAGACGATAGTGCGGTCATTAAGCTCTATGCGCAAATGACAGGCATTACCCTACCAGCAAAGGCAGATAAATCATGATGCTTGGAGTGATAGCCGATGACCACACCGGTGCCACCGATGTAGCTAGCATGTTGGTGCGTTCGGGTTTACGCACGGTTCAGATTATTGGCGTGCCGTCTGCTACAGCGGTGATTGATTTGAAAGAGATTGATGCAGTGGTTGTGGCACTTAAATCACGCAACATCGCTCCTGCAGAAGCCATAGCGCAATCGCTGTCGGCATTGCACTGGTTGCAGCAACAAGGCGCGCAACGTTTTTATTTCAAATACTGCTCAACCTTTGATTCCACTCCCAAAGGCAATATCGGTCAGGTAACTGATGCGTTAATGCTGGCTTTAAAAACGCATTACACAATCGCTTGCCCCGCTTTTCCTGAAAATCAACGCACTATTTTTAAAGGTCATTTGTTTGTAGGTGACGTGCTCTTGTCGGATTCTGGCATGCGTCATCATCCACTTACGCCCATGACTGATTCCAATCTCATGCGCGTGCTCGGTGCGCAAACCCAGTGCAGCGTAGGTTTGTTAAACCATACGCAGATAGCGCAGGGTGCCGCCAGCCTGCGTGCAGTCGTTGAGCAACGCATCGCAAACGCGGCTAAGTCATCGCCTGGTGAAATCGATATTGCTGATGCGGTGACCAATGCGGATCTCATGACGCTGGGTGAAGCCCTCGCCGATCTTCCATTGGTAACAGCTGGCTCGGGATTAGCACTCGGTTTGGCAGCTGCATACATACAACGCGGTTTGGTGAAGGCCGATGTGCATGCAGCGCTATTACCTGCAACTACCGATAAGGCTGTGGTGTTGTCAGGCTCTTGTTCAGTAGCGACCAATACGCAGGTTAAGCATTGGTTAGACGCGGGTCGTCCGGCCATGCGTATCGATCCCCGTCGACTCGCTGCGAATGAACCCCTAGCGCAGCAAGTGCTGGAGTGGCATGCACTGCAAAACGATACTTGCTTAATTTATGCTACCTCGTTACCCGATGAAGTCGCCGCTCTTCAAAAAGAATTTGGTGTGAGCGAGCTCGGAGAAAAAATTGAGCACTGCATGGGTGCCATTGCCAGTGGGTTGATTGCACAAGGCGTACGACGCTTTGTTGTTGCCGGTGGAGAGACCTCAGGCGCGGTTGTTAATGCATTGGGTGTGCAGTCGTTGAAGATTGGTGCAGCGATCGATCCGGGTGTGCCATGGACAGCAGGGCGTGTTTCTACACCGTTACTCAGTTCCCCTGAATCGGTATTGCTAGCCTTGAAGTCGGGTAATTTCGGTAGCGATGATTTCTTTTCTAAAGCACTCCTGTCAGTGAAGTAATCAACTAACTATGAGTGAATTATTAAACCTTGAGCGAGACGAAATTTGTCGCGTCGGAAAATCCCTGTTCGATAGAGGCTATGCGCATTCCACCGCTGGCAATATCAGCGTACGCACTGAGCATGGGTTTTTGATTACACCTTCGGATGCATGCCTGGGATTTTTACAACCCGAGCAGATTGCTTTGGTTGATTTTCACGGTAAACAGTTAAGTGGCGCACCGGCGAGCAAAACATTAGCGTTGCATCAGGCGATTTACCATGCAGAACCGTCAGCGAACTGTGTCATTCATACGCATTCAACGCATCTGGTAGCGCTCACCTTAAAAGGCGTATGGAAGGCTGACGACATACTGCCACCTATCACACCGTACTACGTGATGAAAGTAGGGCATGTGCCACTAGTACCTTATCACCGCCCAGGTGATTCGGTAGTAGCAGATATCGTCACTCAGTTAATTACATCAGCGCGTGCAAAATCTGCACCGCTACGTGCAGTGATGATAGACCGCTTAGGCCCCAATGTTTGGCATCAGACACTGTCCTCGGCAATGGCAACGCTGGAAGAACTTGAAGAAACAGCCAAACTATGGCTGCTCAGTGAACGCTCTGTACCTGCGCTTTCAGATGAGCAAATCAATGAACTGATCACGCGTTTTAAACTTTTGTATTAATTGATCAGCACCATAAAATTCACGCTAAATTAGCACTCTTAAAACGAAAGAAATTCATGCCCATATTTTCAGCCAACCTCAGCATGATGTACAAGGAACATGATTTTCTTGATCGTTTTGCAGCGGCCGCACGCGATGGCTTTCGTTTTGTTGAATATCTTTTTCCATATGAGTTTTCAGTCGAACAAATTGCAGGCAGTCTTAAAAATGCTCAAGTTACTCAGTCATTATTTAATCTTCCTCCGGGTGATTGGGATAAAGGCGAACGAGGAATCGCTGCTTTGCCAGGGCGTGAAAAAGAATTTTTGCTAGGTCTGGACAAGGCCTTAGCCTATGCCGATGCAACGGGCTGTAAACGATTGCATGTGATGGCAGGGCGCATGCCGCTTGATAGTCAGCAGCGCGTAACCATAAGCGAAGCCGACCGTGCCGCCATGCATCAGTCGTATGTTGCGAATGTAAAGTTGGCTGCACGTGCGTGTCAGGCGCAAGGAATCACCACCTTGATCGAACCTATTAATAACCGCGATATTCCCGGTTATTTTTTAAATTATCAGCAAGACGCGCATGACATTCTTGTGCAAGTGAACGAACCCAATCTGAAAGTTCAGATGGATTTTTATCACGTACAGGTGATGGAGGGCGATATAGAAATGCGATTACGCAAGCATTTTGCTAATGTGGGTCATGTGCAAATCGCGGGTGTACCTAAGCGCAATGAACCTGACATAGGCGAAGTGAATTATCCTTACCTTTTTACAGTGCTTGATGAGCTGGGCTATGGCGGTCATGTAGGATGCGAGTACAACCCACGCGCGGGCACGTCAGAAAATCTGGGTTGGATTCGTCCTTATCAAAAATAGATAATTTTTACAGGCGATAATTCTCATGACACGATTAATTGATTTGCGTAGTGATACCGTTACTCGACCGACAGCGGGTATGCGTGAGGCCATGATGTCCGCACCGCTGGGCGATGATGTGTTGGGAGATGATCCTAGCGTGCACCACTTGCAAGAAAAAATTGCCGTCATGCTGGGATTTGAAGCGGCCTTGTTTATGCCTACAGGCACGCAAAGTAATCTGTGCGGAATACTCGCGCATTGCCAGCGCGGTGATGAATACATCGTTGGGCAAAAGGCGCACACCTATTTGTGGGAAGGTGGTGGCGCAGCCGTATTTGGTAGCGTTCAACCGCAACCATTAAATCACCAAGCCGATGGATCGCTTTCATTGGATGACATTGAAGCAGCAATCAAACCCGATGATGCGCACTTTGCACGCACTCGCTTACTCACCTTAGAAAATACACTCGGCGGCAAGCTCATGCCCAGTTCTTACATAGAGCAGGCAACCCAATTTGCCCATAGCCGAGGCTTATCTACCCACTTGGATGGTGCTCGTTTGTTTAATGCTGCCGTAGCGCAGGCCTCACTTAACGGTACTGACCCACGCACCGAAGCAAAAAATATTGCATCGTGTTTTGACAGCGTCTCTGTGTGCTTTAGTAAGGGCTTGGGTACCCCCGTAGGATCGGCTTTATGTGGGTCCAAAGAGTTTATTTATCGCGCACACAGGGTACGCAAGATGGCCGGTGGCGGATTGCGACAGGGTGGCTTGCTTGCTGCGGCGGCTAGTTATGCACTTGATCATCACATCGACAGGCTGGCAGATGATCATTTATTAATGCGTGAACTGGCCTCGGGTATCAGCGATATCCCCGGCGTACACATAGAATCGCCACAGACGAATATTTTATTTGTAGAGCTTAGTGGTTCAGCACGCGAGCGTGCTGCAGGCTTACTAGACTATTTGCGTGCTCGCGGCATACTGACCACGGGTTTGTATCGCTTGCGATTTGTTACACACTTGGATGTTGATGCGGCAGGCATAGAGCAAGCAATACAAGCGATACGTGACTACTTTATGAGCTGAGTTAGTTATGGCGTGAATTAGTCATGCTAATAACTCGTCTTTGTCGAATCAAATAACCAGCCTGCGTTAGACGGGAACGCATTACGCTACTTTTAAATCACTACATTTTCAGGAGACGGCATGGCTAGCGACATCGACATCGCACAAAAGGCGAGCATGAAGCGCATTACGGAGGTAGCTTCTCATCTTGGCATAGCCGATGAACACCTTGAGCCTTACGGGCACTACAAAGCAAAAATCTCGCTCGATTATGTCGACTCCCTAAAAAATAAACCGAATGGCAAGCTGATACTGGTAACAGCGATTAGTCCTACGCCTGCCGGTGAAGGTAAAACTACCACTACGGTGGGTTTGGGCGATGCGCTTAATCGTATCGGTAAAAAAACAGTGATATGCCTGCGGGAGCCATCACTGGGTCCGGTATTTGGTGTCAAGGGTGGCGCAGCTGGCGGAGGTTATGCGCAGATCGTGCCTATGGAAGACATCAATCTTCATTTCACAGGTGATTTTTCTGCCATTGCATTAGCTAATAATTTATTGTCCGCGATGATAGATAACCACATTCATCATGGGAATACGCTGGATATCGATCCACGTCGTATTAGCTGGAAGCGTGTAGTGGATATGAATGATCGTGCATTACGCGATGTGGTGGTGGGTATGGGCGGTACGGCTAATGGATTTGCGCGTGAAGATGGATTTGATATCGTGGTGGCATCCGAAGTCATGGCGATCTTTTGTCTGGCGACTTCTGTTAAAGATTTGAAAAAACGCTTAGGCGATATTGTTATTGGCTACACCCGTGAACAAAAACCAGTCCATGCACGTGATTTAAATGCGCATGGCGCAATGACAGTCTTGCTGAAAGAAGCGCTCAAACCTAATTTAGTTCAAACATTGGAAAATAATCCGGCGTTTGTTCATGGCGGCCCATTTGCCAATATTGCTCACGGATGTAACTCCGTTATTGCTACGCAAAGCGCCTTGAAATTAGGTGAGTACGTAGTAACCGAAGCAGGTTTTGGGGCTGATCTGGGCGCTGAAAAATTCATTGATATCAAATGCCGTAAAACGGGTCTTACGCCGTCTGCGTGTGTACTGGTAGCGACTGTTCGGGCTCTCAAGTATCACGGCGGAAAAGACGTTAAAGAACTTAACGGTGAAGATCTCACTGCACTACAGAAAGGCTTAGTAAACTTGGAGCGGCATGTTTCCAATGTCACTAAAAATTATAGTTTGCCCTGCGTGGTTTCCATCAACCGCTTTACTTTTGATACCGATGCTGAAATCGCTTTGGTTACCGATCGTATGAAAGCGCTGGGAGTCAATGTGGTATTGGCTGAACACTGGGCCAAGGGCGGGGCAGGTGCCGAAGCACTCGCGCATGAAGTAGTGCGTCTGTCGGAGCAACCCAACAACATGACCTATGTGTATGATGACAGCGATACCTTACTTGAAAAAATGAAGAAGGTTGCCACCAAAATTTATGGTGCCGCTGATGTGAGTGCTTCAGCAAAAGTTAAACAGCAGCTTAAGGTATGGGAAGATGCTGGCTATGGAAGTTATCCTATTTGTGTTGCTAAAACTCAGTCATCCTTTAGTTCTGATGCTTCGCTGCGTGGTGCACCTAGCGGCCATACCGTCAATGTGCGAGAAGTCAGGCTCGCAGCCGGTGCTCAATTTATTGTGATGATTTGTGGCGATATCATGACTATGCCCGGCTTACCTAAAGTACCCAGCGCAGAAAAAATTGATGTCGATGATAATGGCAAGATCGTCGGTTTGTTTTAAGTACATCGGTTTCCACACTATTAGCCATCAGGAGTCATTATGAATTTTCGCGTATCGTCTTTAATTGCCATGTTGTTGTGCTGTTCCAGTATGGCGTTTGCTCAGTCAGTCGATTTTATTGAGCCTAAAAATGGCGCCACTGTTCCAACGACATTTAAAGTGAAGTTTGCAGTTGATGGCATGGCAGTAGCGCCAGCAGGTGAACTTAAGCCGGGTACTGGCCATCACCATTTGTTAATTGATACGGCCGACATCGAAGAAAATATCTCCATTCCTATGGACGATAAGCACAGGCACTTCGGTAAAGGTCAAACTGAAACCGAAATCACTCTGCCACCAGGCAAGCACAAATTGACTATGCAATTTGCTGACGGGGCACATCGTTCGTATGGTGCCAAGTTTCGTAAAACGATAGAAGTAGAAGTCAAGTAGCGATCAACCATCCCACGGGAGCATTATTCGTTACCGCTGATGTTGGTCACTTTTGTACGTGATGAATGTCTATGCCAACACCATCAGCGAGTTGAATTACGCTTTGTAGTTGATGGTGCTGCCCAAGTTTTTCGAATCTGATTCTGTGGGTTTGCTTTTCATACGTGTCGCAGGTTCATACAACTCTAACCGGGGACTGGCTGCGGAGGGTTTTTCCTGTGGCTTTTGCTGAGTAGCCTCAAAAGCTTGTTTTGTCGTGTATTCGGGCAGCCGTGCAGCCACTTTTTCTTGGGCTTTATTAGGCAAGGGATCTGGATTGGTAATCGTATTCTGCGGCTTGGTGCCGCGGTTGGATGTGCGGAGATTGTCCGGAGAATAGGAAGAGATAGTAGCGTACGCATTGATCTTATCCATATCGTCTCCCGTCTAAAGTTCTACCAAACTCACAATCGATTAAGGCTTTATTGGGATTCTAATCCAATTCCTTAACAATGCTGATTCACTGTCGATTAATCGTGGAGGCACATGCCCTTTAAACGATGAAACATATTCTTTTCATATTGCTAATACTGCTGGCGGCCCCAGCCTATGCCGAGTGGAAGCTATTAATAGTTACGTTGCCCATGGATACGTATTACGTCGATCCGGCTACTAAAACATCGGGGGACAAGCCGCAAGTGACGACCATGCTCAATGGGCGCAGTCAAGAGACCCGCACATCAAATAAAGTAGTGTGGGAAGCAGATTGCAAAAAGAAACGTGTAAGGGCGCTCTCTCGTGTTCGGTATCAGAAGCGGTATTTTCAGGGAAAAGTTTTATTCAACGATCCCTACCCAGGCGAACCAGTCTACCCTTTGCCGGGCAGCCCTACTGAAAAGCTATTTATTTATTTGTGTGGATTCAAGCCCTATCACTAGGTACAAGGCCAAGTCGCAAGATCACCAAAATTATTCGTTACTGGCCTTCGTGCTGCTTCATACATTCCTCAAAGCGTTTGTCTTTTGATCCCACAGAACCGTATCGACGATTGGTACTTTTGAAAATCCAGTCGATTTCTGCGTACCAGGATTCCAGCACAGTTTTATCGAGTTGACGTTGATTGGCGACTTGCCGCGCATTGTCCTTGATCTGGTTTTTGGTATAGCCTTTCTTGCGTTCGTCGACAAAGGCTTCCGTGTTGGTGGAAATTGAGTCGCACATGCGGCGTACGTCAGCGCGGGCAGGGTGCAGAGCACATAACAAAATCATCATCATCAGGATACGCATGCCGGGGCCTCAAAGAATAAAAGCGGTAAATTATTTTATCGAATCGATACCATCGACAGAAGTAGCGTTGATCTTTAGGGAAAAGCAAACGAGGCTGAAATCAGTTAGCCGCCAGATTGAAAAGTGCAGCAGAAAATAACTATAAAACAACCAATGGATGCCCAGGCCAGCCGTGATTACATGTGCCACGACACCATGTAAATTAGCCTAGGGTTGAGCTAGCGGCTGGGGCTTAGCCGTTCCTGATACACTTGCCAGATGCGACATTTGATTGCTTTTTTGCTGATTTCACTGATAGCACTCCAGACCAGCTGGGCGGCAGTCACGACCTATTGCCAGCATGAGCAAGGCATGAGCGCGCGCCATGTGGGCCACCATGATCATCAGCATCATGACAAAACACTAGCCACTGGCGCTGAAAAAGATACTCAGCACGCTGTGCCGACTGCAGGTGTTGATCTGGACTGCAGTTTTTGCAATGCTGCTTGCATACTTGCGCTGCTTCTGGACTCCCATGTGGCTCTGTCATCGTTTATCACACCAGACCCCGGTTATACGCCTACACTCCATCCCCCCTCCGTACCCGGCGATCTCCCCGAACGACCTAACTGGTCGTAATCTGTTTTTTATTTGGTCAGTCATCGCGGGTGCTTACTGGATTTCAGGCGCGCAAAGGTTTTTTCTTGCAGAGAGACTGATGTACGTTTGGTTCAGTTCAGTTCACTAAAACGCGTATCCGGCATCCTGCCGTCCTGACCATCGTGATACGCGATTGGAGAGTTAGATGTCCGTTTATCAAAAAATCAAACAGCATCACAAAAGTAGTCAGTATCTGATGCGATGCATGATGCTGTATCTGCTGCTTAGTAATTCGTGTGTTTCAACAGCACAAATCTCAGCTACTTCGTTATTAGATACCTTACTTAGTCAGCAGGGCGCAGCGTCACTAGCTGAGCCTGAACAGGCATTAAGCCTGGAATCAGCTATAAGCCTGGCTCTAGAGAGCAATCCCACGCTGGCAGCTGCTCGCCGTGAAATCGAAGCGGCTGAAGCACAAATTCTGCAAGGCTCACTTCGGCCTAACCCTGAATTTGTTTATCAGGCAGACGATACTCGCAGCATGGCAAGAACCAGCACTGCACAGATCGATGTGCCCTTTGAAATGGGCGGCAAACGGGGTGCGCGCGTGGATGCGGCTGTACGCAATAAAAGTGTTGCGTTATCAGAGCTTACAGCGCGCCAGTTAAAGATACGTGCATTAACAATGGGTGTATTTTTCGAGGTACTCGCGGCGCAAGAATTAACGGTATTAGCGCGCGATAGTTTGATGCTAGCTATGCGAGCATCAGACATTGCGGGCAAGCGTGTCACCGCAGGAAAAATTTCGCCAGTGGAGGAGGTCAAAGCGCGTGTAGCAGAGGCAGGTGTGCGCTTGTCGCTAACGCAAGCGGAAAGTCAATTGCGTAATGCGCGACGCCGCTTGAGCAGCCTGTGGGGAAATCCTGCGCCACGCTTTACCTCGGTGGTGGGCGAAGTTGATCGTATGCCAGATCTGCCTTCGCACCAAGAAGTACAAAATCGTTTGGCTAATTCTCCTGTGCTTGAGCGTGCACAGCAAGAAGTAGAACGGCGCAAATCGTTAGTCACTGTTGAGCAATCTAAAACAGTTCCAGACATTATCGTAAGTTTGGGCATGAAACGACGAGAAGACGTCGCCCGTGATCAAATACTGGTGGGTGTATCAGTACCTATGCCCGTATTTAATCGTAATCAGGGTAATTTATTAGAAGCGCTCAAGCGCGAGGATAAAGCGCGTGATGAATTGCTTGCCACGCGATTGACACTTTACGGTGATGCACTGCAAATATTGGAACGTATTAGTGCACGCCGTGATGAAACAGAGCTACTGCAAACAAATTTACTTCCTGGTGCAAAGTGGGCATATGAGGCAGCGACGATAGGTTTTGAAAATGGAAAATTTAGTTTTCTGGAAGTCCTCGATGCGCAACGTACGTATTTTAATGCGAAGTCTCAGTACCTAAATGCGCTCTTGGCATTTCATATCGCAGTCACCGATTTGGAAAGTTTGCTCGGCGGTGTAGCGGGTATCTCGGCAACATCATCAGCGAAAGAATGAGTATGAATAGTCAATTTAACGACGCAAAAAAAGGCATTAGCCGTGTGCAATGGTTAGTCATTATTGGCATAGTGCTAGGAGGTATTTTTCTGGCAATTCAGATACTTACTACGCGTAAGCAAGTCGATACAAATCCTTTTGATGATGATGGCCCACGCCCGGCTACTGCTGCTCAGGCGGCTATGCAAACCAGCGCACCCAAAGAGGCGAATAAAGTGGTGATGGATGAGGCTCAAATCAAGGCTAGTGAAATTCAGGTGGCGAGTGCTGGCCCCATGGCGATTTCTACCGTACTGCAATTTCCGGGTGAGATACAGATTAATGACGACCGCACAGTGCATGTGGTGCCGCGTGTATCTGGCGTGGCTGAGGCTGTATTAGTGAGTACCGGTCAGTCGGTAAAAAAGGGACAGCCACTGGCGATATTTTCCAGTCAAATGATTTCAGAGCAGCGCAGTGCATTACAAACAGCTCAAAAGCGTTTAAGTCTTGCGACGACTATTTTTCAACGCGAAAAAACCTTGTGGGAACAAAAAATCACAGCTGAGCAAGATTACTTGCAATCCTTGCAGGCGTTACGTGAAGCGGAGATAGCGGTTGATAACGCACAGCAAAAATTGTCCGCTGTAGGTGTGATTGTAAATAGTAGTACGAACGCTAGCAGTCTTAATCGCTTTGAATTACGTGCTCCGTATGATGGGTTGGTCGTTGAGCGTAACCTGAGTGTGGGCGAAGCAGTGAAAGAAGACACGCCTATTTTTACCATCTCGGATCTATCCACCGTTTGGGCAGAGGCACACATACCTGCAAAAGATTTACCGTATGTGCATGTGGGTGGCAAAGTTACATTACGAGCTACCGCATTTGATGCACAAACGACAGGTACCGTAGCCTTTCTTGGTGCTTTAGTAGGTGAGCTCACACGCATGGCTAAGGCGCGCATAGTACTGGCCAACCCGCAAGGTACATGGCGCCCAGGTTTATTTGTGAGCGTGGAAGTCAAAGCTTCCGAAGTTCAGGTACCGATAGCGATAGCCACCGATGCATTACAAACCCTGGGTACTCAGCAAGTCGTTTTTGAGCGTACTGGTACAGCGTTTATTGCGCGACCAGTCAAGGTGGGCCTAAATGATGGCAAGCACGTACAGATATTAGAGGGATTAGCAGCAGGTGCACGCTACGCTGCCAAGGGTAGTTACATACTCAAATCGGAATTGTCCAAGCTGACAACTGAAGATGGCTATTAAACGGGGCAGCGCACACCATGTTTGAATCACTGATACGTTTCTCTATTGCGCAGCGCATGTTGATTTTGCTGTTGTCTGTTGGCGTTGCCTTGGCGGGCATCTACAGTTACCAAAATCTTCCGATTGATGCAGTACCCGACATCACGAATGTGCAGGTACAGATCAACACGATGTCGCCGGGTTATTCACCGCTAGAAGCCGAGCAGCGCGTGACCTATCCCATAGAAACCGTAATGGCGGGTCTGCCTAATTTGCAACAGACACGCTCGTTGTCGCGTTACGGCTTATCGCAAGTGACGGTGATTTTTAAAGAAGGTACCGATATATTTTTTGCGCGACAGTTAGTCAATGAGCGCATCTCGCAAGCACGCGACAAACTTCCTCCGGGGCTCACCCCCGAAATGGGCCCGATTGCAACGGGACTGGGTGAAATTTATCTTTGGACAGTTGAGGCCAGCGTCGAAGCGCGTAAAGCCGACGGGTTGCCTTATACCGATACTGATTTACGAGAGATTCAGGATTGGGTGATTAAACCGCAGCTACGTAATGTTCCTGGTGTGACTGAAATTAATTCCATAGGTGGTTACGTCAAGGAATATCAAATAGCCCCTGATCCTGAGCGCTTGGCTTCCCTGGGTGTTTCGTTGGCTGATTTGGTTAGTGCGGTTGATAGCAATAACCACAACAGAGGGGCAGGTTACATAGAAAAGCGCGGCGAGCAGTATTTGGTGCGCGCACCCGGGCAGCTGCGCACGGTAGATGATATACGCGACGTCATCATAAAAAATTCAGCCGGTGTACCACTGCGCGTTCGCGATGTAGCAGAGGTTGGCATAGGTCAGGAATTAAGAACAGGTGCTGCCACAGCTGATGGAAAAGAAGTCGTGCTCGGTACGGTATTTATGCTCATGGGTCAAAACAGCGGCGTAGTCTCTGCAGCGGTAGATCGGAAAATGGCAGAAATCAATCGTAATCTTCCTAAGGGTGTTCGTATCATTACGGTGTATGACCGTACCGATTTGGTAGAGAAAGCCATACGCACTGTGCGCAACAATTTGCTCGAAGGAGCGATATTGGTGATTGTGGTGTTGTTTGGTTTTCTGGGTAATTTGCGCGCTGCCATCATCACGGCTGCTGTTATCCCTTTATCTATGCTGTTTACATTTACGGGCATGGTTCATTATGAAGTCAGCGCTAATTTAATGAGCTTGGGTGCATTAGATTTCGGCATCATCATCGATGGGGCTGTGGTCATTGTTGAAAACTGCATACGCCGTTTGGCACACTCTCAGCAAAGGCTAGGCCGAACGCTGACCCAGGAAGAGCGTTTCTCAGAAGTGTTTGAGGCATCCAAAGAATCGCGTCGTCCGCTCTTATTCGGTCAGTTCATCATCATGGTGGTTTATCTGCCTATATTCGCGTTGAGTGGCGTCGAAGGAAAAATGTTTCACCCCATGGCATTTACCGTGGTAGCCGCTTTACTGGGTGCGATTATTCTTTCCGTTACATTTGTTCCAGCGGCTGTGGCAACGTTTGTTACTGGTCGTGTGCAGGAAAAAGAAAATAAACTGATGGTGATAGCGCGACGTTGGTATGGTCCTATGTATGATTATGTCATGTCAGTTAAACCGGCTGTACTCACCTTAGCGGGTATTTCTATACTGTTGAGTGGGTTGCTTTTAATGCGCTTGGGTAGTGAATTTGTACCTAATTTAAATGAAGGTGATTTTGCTTTTCAAACTATACGTGCTCCGGGCGTGAGTTTGTCGCAAGCTGTACAGATGCAGCAGCAAATAGAAACCACGCTGAAGAAAAAATTTCCAGAAATAGACAGAGTATTTACGCGTATTGGTACGGCAGAGATAGCAACTGATCCCATGCCACCCAGTTTGTCAGATGGGTACATCATGCTTAAGCCCATAGACGAATGGCCGGATCCTTCTAAAAGCCGTGACAAGCTGCGTACCGAAATCAGCCAAACGGTCTGGAAAATCCCCGGGAATAATTATGATTTTTCACAACCCATACAGTTACGTTTCAATGAATTAATATCGGGTGTCCGAAGCGATGTAGCTATAAAAATTTTTGGTGATGATTTAGATACCCTACACCGATTAGCAGAAGAATCGGCCACCGTCTTGCAGCGCGTGCCTGGCTCATCTGAAGTTAAAGTCGAGCAGACCACAGGCTTGCCTGTGCTAACAGTAAACATAGACAGACAAAAGGCAGCTCGCTATGGCTTGAACATGAATGATGTACAAGATGTCGTAGCGAGTGCGATTGGTGGAACGACCGCGGGTACCTTGTTTGAAGGTGACAGGCGATTCGATATTGTGGTCCGTCTGCCAGAAAATTTGCGTACTGATATGGAAGCAATGAAGCGATTGCCTATCGCAATGCCGGTACCGGATGCACAAAATCGCCGACGCTTTATACAACTCGCTGAAGTCGCAACGCTAGAGCTTGCACCGGGTCCCAATCAGATCAGTCGCGAAAATGGCAAGCGACGTGTCGTTGTAACGTCGAATGTACGTGATCGCGACGTGGGATCGTTTGTCGTGGATGCTGAGCAGGCACTTGCTAAAGTGACTTTGCCTACCGGCTACTGGACTACCTGGGGTGGCACCTTCGAAAATTTGCAATCAGCGACAGAGCGTTTAAAGCTGGTAGTTCCGGGTGCTTTGTTTTTAGTATTCCTGCTGCTGTATGCGATGTTTGGCAATGTGAAGGACGGTCTGTTGGTGTTTACAGGCATACCGTTTGCACTCACAGGGGGGGTGCTCGCTTTATGGTTGCGTGGCATACCGCTATCTATTTCTGCCTCGGTGGGTTTTATTGCACTTTCGGGTGTGGCTGTACTCAATGGATTAGTGCTGATTTCTTTTATACGTAATCTGGAAGAGCAGGGTCATCGACTGCTGGATGCCGTTAGAGAAGGCACCATGACGCGATTGCGTCCGGTGCTGGTAACTGCATTAGTAGCGTCGTTAGGTTTCCTACCCATGGCTATAGCCACCGGTACCGGGGCAGAAGTTCAGCGACCACTAGCCACGGTGGTGATCGGCGGCATATTGTCCTCGACCATATTAACTTTGCTGGTGCTGCCTATGCTTTACTTACTCGCGCACAGAAACAGCAAACAATAGATTTCACAGCAGAGAACCAGCACGATACTAAAAATGCACTACGTTGGCGTTACATAATAAATAATTTACACCTGAAAAACTCAGCATCAGTCCTTATACTGTTTATCATTAAGACACTAAAATTTCCAGGCAGTTGCCAGCAGTAGTTTTGTGCGACAGGACAAAAAAATGAAAACAGTGAAGACCATTATTATTATCGCCAGCAGCGTCTTGTTTTGCGCTTGTGCCTCACTACACAAAGCGCCCACGGCGGAGGTAATGCCTTCAAACGCAACCTCTGAGCCGGTAGCACAAACACCCCTCTCGCCACCGCCACCAGCCATGCCGGAAAATTATGTGGGTGAGGTAAGAAATGGCTTAAAACACGGATTAGGCATTTACTCGTTTGCAACGGGTAGTCAATACGAAGGTCAATTTTTCGATGATCTGCAAGATGGTCAGGGAAAGCTTAGCTTTGCAAATGGCGAGGTGTATGAAGGCGAATTTTCAAATGGAAAAATGACCGGTCACGGTAAGCACACCTACAGCAATGGTGATGTGTACATAGGTGAGTTTGTCGACAGTCTGAAACAAGGCCTAGGCGAGTATCGTTTTGCCTCCGGCGAAAAATATGCTGGTGAGTATGCGAAAGATAAAATTACGGGTAAAGGGATTTGGTCTTACCGTAATGGCGACCGCTATGAGGGTGAATTTTCTAATGGCGCACGGCATGGCACGGGTGTGTATTATTTTGCCAGTGGCAGTCGCTATGAGGGCAGCTTCGAGAGTAATCAGCTGCATGGACATGGAACATACTCCTATGCGGATGGCAGAGAGTACGCGGGTGATTTTTTTCAGGACCAAATAAAGGGACGCGGCACCCTAATTTATCCAGATGGTAGAAAATATGTCGGTAATTTCGTAAGCGGTCGCTATCACGGACTCGGCAAACTAAGCTTCTCTACAGACCGCGTTCCGTTGGAAGGTTTATGGAATGACGGGCGTTTTATCAAATACGAAAAAGCCACCTGGCATTATTAAGGCTAATTACTATTGCTGGTCTATATCGTGTTTTATGGACAAAAGTAATTCTCGAAATTCATTGAGTACTTTAGTTTCAACCATAGACAGCTCGGACAAGGGCGCATAGGTTCGCGCCTTGGACAAATACAAAATCAATTCGTTAAATACTTCATTAATCGCGAGAATATCGCGACTCTCTATGTAAGCATCGGTATTGATATCCACCAGCGAGTTTGAGAAGTTAATGAACTCGGACAGCGATTTCGATGCCATCAGCAATAGCATTCCGATTTCTTGTGCACTCATGTCATGAGCAGGTTTTTTTAATCCCCGCAAACTAGTATTAAGTGCTTTTGCAGTTCGCTCCAGACTCACACATCCCCCGTAATGCGCGCATACAAACGTAGCCAGTACTGATTAAATAAGTGCGATACGTTTCCAAGTTCACTGGCAATGGCGGTTTAACGAGCACCCCAACGCCGTTATGCAGCACATGCTTGCCATAATACTATCTGCACTCAATCAGCAACTGCCTATCGCATCTATACTGCTATTAAAGTAATTGTTATTTTAAAAATAATCTCAGCAAGAATTTTTTAAATCGAATTCACATTTCAAAAATTTATAGCTTGGTATTCGCCTAAAAACCACAACGTAGGGAATTAAACCCGCTTGCTCTTCATAAAGTGTAAAGAGTGTATAGATGTCAGTGTAGTATTTCCCCAGCCAGAAATATAAACGTTTTTACAATAGGCTAGGAAAAATAGACTGATTTAGTCTTTACATTAATAAAATAATAATAGCTCGGGCTAGTGATTGGCGAATCACCGCGCGCCCAGTGGCTGTGGAGTCCAACATGAAAAAAATATACACAGCATTCATTGCGTTATTGGCGATGCCCCTAGTCCAAGCAGCAGATATGGGCGAGAACGAGAAGCAAGCACAGTTATCCAAGCTGGCGGGCCAATGGTCGCCCATCTCTCAGTGCGCTTTATTTCCAAAAGCCGGTATGGCTTCTGTACGAGACCATCATGAATTTCACCTGACAGATAAAGACGGACAACTAGGTGAAGAAATCATCCGCCGCAAACGAAACATACGCGAGGAATTGGCCCCTGCGGATACCGGTGTCCTGAGTATAGAAAAATTCGATATCACCTCAGTTAATGGGAAAAGCTATTTTGTTTTGAAACAATTAGTGAGAATTCCCCGTGCTGATGGCGAAGTAATTCCTGTAGCTAGCATCTCCTATCTCGATTATCAGGAACACTACATACAGAAGTTGTTTCAGGAAATCGATGGTCGTTTGGTCATTCAATACGGCAAGCTGCTCGATTTCAAGGGCAATGTAGGTCAAAAAGATCCGCAAAAACTCTATAAGTGTGATCACCCAAAAACGCGCGATGCGATCGCCTTGTGGGAAGCTGATCAGCAAAAAGATGGCGAAGAAAAACGTCTACGCCAGGTTGCAGATTTTCGTAAACACGCAGCACAATTTACTTCCCAAGGTGAAGCAGTAGCGACCGATTCCAAGTTTAAGTACACAATTAAAACTGCCAAAGACGAACTCTCCAAAAAAGACATGCTTATCGTTGAGAATGAAACGGCAGTCGGTGCGGGTAGCGTGGTAACTGAGCTGACCTGTGGTGTGATGGATAGTAAAAAAATTATTAAAGCGCAGATGACGTTTTACGATGTAAAGCTGCCCGTGCAAGTCAGCGGCAAAGAAGGTGCGCCCTTCAGTAAAACACGTAAGAATGATCAGCTAATTGAGAATGGCATCACAGTTACTCAAAGCAGCTTCTTTAATAACGTCCACACTGCGACTTTGGGTCTGGCCAAAGAAGGAAACCTGGTGTGGCAATCAGATTACAAAGAAATTAAAAATAACCGCTATATCGATGAGCTTGATGTCGTTTATGACCTGGCTTTGAAATTAACGACCGATCTAGGCGATTTCTATCTAGAGATACCTCCTTATAACAAGAACATTCGCAAACTCATTGCGGCATGCAGTCAGTAATTGTTGCCATAGCTAAGAGTAGACTGCAGGAGCTCGAATGAATCCTAAACTGATCGTTTTAGTGCTGACGTTTTTCCTGGCGGGGTGTCAGATTCCTGCGCAGGTTAATCGTGCAGAGGTGGTTGCACAGCCCGTACAAGCGGCTGACGCAACGCCACCTGCGGCAAATGATGCCGCTGCGGTTTGCCCGGCAGTACCTCCACCTGTTGAATGTCCTGCGCCCGAATCGGTAGCAAAAACTGGCTCAGAGGGCCAAGGAAAAGAGCCAGCGGTCGATACCGTCGTAGCTCAATCGAACGAAGCGCAACCGTACGATAAACAAGCAGACGACAAACAATCGGTCGATCTAACAACAGAACAAGAAACAACTACAGCCGATGCAGTTGCTGAGGGAAAGCCAAGTGCAGCTGAAGAGACCTTCGATATAGAAAAATACGTAGATCAATCAGCCTCGTGTATGCAGCAAACACCCTGCGAGCAGGCGAATTCAGTGGATAACAACCCGTCTGCAAGTAAAGCGCCGGAAGAGACAAAGTTTGTCGAGTCACCTAAATCAGTTGAATCACCCAAGCCAGCAGATGCTGTTAATGCGTCTTTGGTTAATGATAGGAAAAAGGGTGTTGATGAAGGGGGGATACAAAAAGTCGAAAGACGTCGCTCACTATCAGTCAAGAGGGAAATTCCCCCAGATATGCCGCGTTAATTCATAGCGAATTTACATCTGCTTTTCGCTAGCTAATCTATTGCGATGAAGTAGTGCATAACCCACTATGCCTGCTGCAATAGAAACCAGTATCAGTTGTAACAAACCCCATTGCCCCACTGCCGGAATCTTACTACCAGCACGTAGTGTATTTTCTGTATCTGTACCAGTACCAGTTGATTGAGCATAGGGCGGCGAACCAGAATTGCTTTGTACGGTGACTGACGTATAAGGTAATGCAGCGAGTAGCAGCGGGCCAGTGTGCGCTAACGTAGGTGCGGGCAACATTTGCTGCATATCTTGTATAGTTTTTTCTATGACGCGCAGTCTCGCAGTCGATTCCGCGAGCGATAGTTTCGCTGCCAGTAAATCCTCTTCGTTTTGCGTGCTACTTTTGCTGATCATTGACCCCTCAGCTTGCGTCTGTGTAGTTACGTCAGGTTGCTGGCGATTGCGGCGCTCAATGGTAGGTGAGGCATCGGTGGCTCTAGTTTTTTTAAATGAACTGACAGAGTTAGTGCGGGTCGTAACCGATGGGTGGGTTGGCTGTGGGTTTGGTTTTACTGAGGCTGATGTATCAGGCTGCTTTGCTGGAGTTGATGCAGCAGAGCTAAGCTTAGGCTGAGACGGTACGTAGCCTGACACGGTATTTTCTATAGCGGTATCGTTGGAGTTTTCAACGGGCTTTTCTGGTCGACGCAAGTCAACGCGCTTGATTTCAGTTACCTGCTGCGGCGCATTTACAGATTGAGAAATCGAAGTCTTACCAGGTGATTCACTAGCGGAGCGAACACGTGATTTTGTTTGCGGGATGATAGTAACGTCGGCTTCGATGGCACGCGCTGTGGGTCGCATAGGTGCGGAGAGTTTAGGCAGCGGCGCATGCGGATCAGTTTGTACAAATGCCGATTCGGGCAAACGCATGCGCTCTTTGTCCCGAGCTGGAACTGGAGCGGCAGTTTTTTCTGTATCCGCTCGATTGAAGGCAGGGGTAGAGTCATCCCCAGCTGTATCAGCCAACACCGCTGAACACGCGAGCAGCATCACACATGCGATAGCGATGCGATTGAGCTTAGGCCAGTTTTTGGGTGAAATGTCTCGATTCATAGGGTCTGATTGTCCTACGCGGCTCAATAATTTTCATTTTGAAAATTATTCAACTCTTTTGCGGCGCTGAGTTGCAGGAAAATTCTTCTCAGTGATGCACACTCGATAATTTTTGCGTGTGCAGACACAGCAATCTTTGATTCATATGCGGTAAAGTATGGCATACAAATGCATGATAATTTGCGTTGCAGCTTTTAATTCGTATGGAGGATTTTATGGTGAATAACCCTAAGGGCGACTTGTTTGTCGGCAGCGGAGTAAAAATGACTGGGACTGTTGTAGCCCCAGGGTTGGCTGAAATTGATGGCGCATTCGATGGCGTAATCAAGGCACAATCTATTAACGTCACGGCACGCGGCGTTATTAATGGCACGACAGAAGCTAAACACATACGAGTTGAAGGTCAGGTCAATCAGACCCTCACAGCAGAAGGCACGCTATTGATAGAGTCCACAGGGCGGGTAAATGGTGATATTTCGTATGCGGATCTCGAGATTCGGCGAGGCGGTGATATTCAAGGTTCTATAACCATCATTAAATAGCTATCTAAACTCTAGTTTAACTAAGACAGTTACGATGCTAGCTGTACTTCTTAATCAAAGTAAATAAGCACAATGGAGCGTGTTCGTGCGTCGATGTCGCCGTTAATTTACCTTCATGAAAAAATTACTTTTGCTGTTTTTGTCTGGCTTTATTACCGTAGCAGCAGCACAGGAATGGATACCTTACGCGCAAACGAGTGTGGCGACGCAGTACTTTGACTTGCAACGCGCGGTCGCTATGGGAAACACCACTGCGTTCATCATGGATTTGCATGACTTGAAGTCAGAGACCAAAGACCCAAACGGAAAAACATTCCTGTCCGTCGTGTATGCCACTGAATTTAATTGTCGCAAAGCTCAGCGACGAATATTGAGTTATCAGCGCATGTCTGAGCGTATGGGGAGTGGGGCGGTGGTAAGTGAGTACACCGATGTCGGCGAATGGACTGATGTGAAAGTGCCGGGCATTGCACGCTTGATGACCGCCGCTTGTGAGCAGCGCTGATATGTAGCCTATGCGTCATCGCGCATAGACTGGCAAAACGTTAGGCTAGTTGTTTTAATGCTTTGATAATGCGGGCAGTGGCTTTTTCCTGATCATCAAGGCGCTGGTTGGTCATCGCTGCAAAGCTGGCCAAGCCGGACATCCGCTCTTGCATCGCAGGTGGCATAGTCCAAAGGCTTTCAGGATCCACCTCAAAGTGATACTCAGGCTCGACTGAAACGCTGGGTTCAGCAGTCTCGACATCATCTGATGCTAACTGGTCATTGCCATCAAGGTCTGGATGCTCTTCGGATGCGAGCAGCTCGCTGGTTGCTGCAGGATCGCCATCTGCTTTGACCACACTGGTTTGCGGCCTCGCTTTAGATGGAGCGTGCTCTACCCGTTCGCTATGATCGCTGGGCCTGTCGCCGTGGAATACTTCGCCTTCTTCGTCCGACATTGTTGATTCCCCCCTCGGGACAGATATGACTTGGATTGTGTTTATTTATCGACTAATCATAGCAAATCATGAGCATGTATCTCACACTGACTTGCTTATCCATTAACTTCGTACCACTTGCCTGAAATAACACTGATTTTTGACCACCAGTCTTTTTCATTTTGTATGTTGAGAATAATTTCATTTCTCAAGGTGTACTCATAATCTGACAAGGTTTTTTTCTTGGCGGCCTGAGCGCTATTGACGTTTTGCAGACTCTGATAACCCGTAGTATTGGCTTCCAGCGTTTTTTCCATTTCTATAATGGCGAACATAAATCCGGGTTCCAGACCAGTTGCAGCCCAATCTCTTTCCAAAAAAATCAGTTGAGTTTGCAGCCGCTGAACTTCGGCTTGCTTGTAAATGCGTTGTTGATTCAGCAGTACAAGTACCATGGCGGCGAGGCAAGCCAGCACGATGAGGTAAGGACTGGGGTAGTCATTGCCGACTAAAAATAAAAAAATACCTGTAATCGAGGCGGCAAATCCAACCAGAGCGCTTAAGGCAAATTGATTCAGATTGTGTAGATTGCTGCTGGCTAGTTCAAGTGCCTGCATGCAGGTATTTGCAGCTTCTTTAGTAGATTTGAGTAATTGCAGGCGACGATTGAATTCCACGCGTTCAGCTTCGTTGAGGCCGTCTATGCGTACTTTAAGGTCATCAAGATGGCTCATGAGTTGTGTTTTAGCTTATGCGCTGCCGACTACGTACGGGATTTGGATGATTTAAGATCCGATTTGCATTCAAGTATCTTATGTTTTTATAGTCTATAGCAAGCTTATGCTGCTGTTACTAAATAGGTAATTTTCGGCTTATGGTATGACTGCGGGCTAGCGTATGGTGTCTACACCCTATATTGAAGTGTTTATTGAGTTTGGCGTTATTCTGCTAGGACCACTGGTATTTCAGTATTCCCTATGGCGATCTAAAGAAGGTCGCCAGTCTCGCATGTTCAAACAAAACATTTTTTTATTTGGGCTACTGTATGCCGCTATTTTTATACTAGCTTTGATACACTACTTAAAACCTCTCAACCTTCATTGACTGCGCAATAATGATCTGCACTCCGACCTGTGATTGTCACTAATGAGGGCTCTAAAAAACAGAGTTTTTATTTTCGTAGTGGTCATACTGCTAGCATCGTGCAGCATCAAGCAAGACTACAACTTTACCTTGGTCTGCAAAGGTAAAAATGATGTGATGGCCAAGCTAAAAATGGAGCCCGCTGAAACCGAAATCAAGGACGAAACCCGGACTTATGAGTTTGAGTTAAGGGATTTGAAGGACTACCATTGCCATACTCGGCGAGCTGAAAAAATTGCGTGCATACGCTCGCTAGATGATGAGGATACTTTTCGTCACGAATCCATGATATTCACCCGCTCAAACATGAGTGTTACGCATACCTCATCGACGGAGAAGAAAAAAACCGGGCTGGTAGTAGAGGAGAGCTTTGAGGGGCAGTGTGTTGAAACGGATGTTGAGGGCTGATGCGTAGCCGTGTTTTAACGACACAGGTAGTTAGTTACCCAGAGTTCAGGTTTACATTCAACGTTGCAGTGATTGGTGACATGCCCCATGGCACCCTTGGCTGATTTGATGCATGGTATGTAACATGCCCTAAAAAACGATTTTGCTCGTTCGCAGCGAGGGTCGTTTGTTTTTGACTCAATTTTCTTTTGCGGCGCAAATGCGCTGGCATCCTCTGCCATGCAGCATAAGGCAATCAGTAAAGCTCCTGCAGACCGAGTAATGATGCTGGTTGTTTTCATTTTGAACACTCCGTAGTAGCAGCCTGCAGGAAGATGGTCTTTCCGCACAGATGCGCAAACAGTATTCATGTATCGACAGCTAGCGCAAATTCTGTATGCTTAAACATTACTAATTGAGTAACTTACCGATGGAATTTGAGCCGAATTGATTATGGGGCAGCAGCAAGGGTGTGGCAAATCGACCAGTTATAGCTATGAGCACAGCCATTACTCGATGAGTCGTCGATTTTCTGTTATGGTCTGGGGTCAATTTTATGAGGAGACATTATGAAGTCTTTGCTAGCTGCTTTGCTGCTGTGTTCTGCGTCCCTGGCTTTTGCTCATTGCCCTAATGCGGTGGTTTGCGAGATGAAGGCGATTGATTCCTCTATCGGTACAGTTAAGTTGGCCGATGCCCAACTTGAGAAGGTCAAAACACTGCGCACTGAAGGTGAAAAGTTGTACAACGAAGGACGCGAAGGCGAAGCCATCAAATTGCTTCGCGAGGCACGAAAAATTTTGAAAGAATCTTCCACCTGATAGATTAGGTTTTCATCCTGAGTGGAAAAAAACGGGGCCTAGGTGCCCCTTTTTTTATGTGTGCATGTCATCGAGACATTGAACTTTTTACTACCTGATGTGCCCAGGTCGATTTGCAAATCACCGCTTGTAGTCTTCGCAGACGATACGAAAAACACTTTTACCAGCTGGATTAGTGTTTACTGTTTTCCATGGACTTGGAGTGCCAACAGTACCCATGACTTCGCCTGTGGCTTCAGGCCCTGTGTACGCGACGTATTGTCTGAAGCGACCGGTCTCTTCTTTGCAGTCATATTCTTTTAAAAGCTTCATTGAGCGTAAGCCTTCTTTTGTGGCATCGCGAAAACTCTCCATCTCCCATACCCGACGTGAACTCCCATGATGTTCAACGCTCGTTGGATCCATGAAATACGTAGTGCCGTGTATGTTTTGAAATACCCTGACCCAGTTCGCATGAGCCAAAGGCGCAACTAATAGCAAAGCTGATGCCGCAATCGCAGAGCAAGCAGATGCAAACGTACTGGTTTTTTTCATTGATTATCCTTAGTGTTGCGTAGGCTCGGTGTGTTCATAACAAGTGCAAAGAGTGGGTTGTGGGATATGCCTAAACCCTCGCCGCAGTAAGATGTATTGTAGCCTCAGAATTAGGGCTATGGAGGGGCCTACTCAGGAAGTAGTAATAGGACGAGTACATTTCGGCTTGGATGTTATTCCAATCCGCGAGGTAGTGGCTAATTCCAGAAGAAAAAATAGTACAAAGGCTGCCTGCAGCTTTAGCACTGTTGAATATTGTTAAAGTTTATAACAGGGGGTTCGACAGGCTTTAGATGCTCCCCATGCCTAAGCCAATGAGGGCAGACTTCACACATGGCTGCCAGTATCAGCAGCTTATCTTCAGTGGGCATGGACTCTCCCATCAACCACTTGTAAACAGAGATGGATGTAACTTGTCCTGATACGTAGCGTTGATTAAATGCTGTACAAAGTTCTCCGGCTTTGCGTGGGTTAAAGCCCGCTTTTTCTAGCGAGCGCACCAACCGGATTCTAAACTCTTCTCTTTTCTTAAAATCGACGTGTTGTGACATATAGGATAGATAAAATAGTCAGAAAAATTAAATTTATACTTCTGGTAGCTACTCGGATCCGGTTATTAACCAATTACTTGAAACACCTAAAAGCTTTGATAGTGCGATTGTCTTTTCTTCTGACGGGACAGAGCGCGCCTGCAACCAGTCATGCAGCATGGTTTCGGTAATTTGACAGTTATCAACGCGCTTATTAAAAACTTCTGAAAATTTTCTGCAGCTTAGTTCCGCATAATTTGAATTTTTTAATGCGAACTTCAGCCGAAGAGCAAACAGCTCAGGCGGTTGCTTAGTCATCGCAGCTGCGTGATCGCTCATTTGTTATCTGTACCCATTCCAGGAAGTTCAATTTCTTCCGCACGAAGTACCAGTTCTAAGCCAGACTCAATCGAGGCAATGGCATCGGCAGCCATATTGCGCAAAAACTGGTGAACAATCGTGTCTTTGGGGCTTGCATCCAAACATTGCTCGCTGTACGAGACGAATCCATTGAGGCTCATTAATAAGCCGGCCAGATGCCGTGGACACTCGCAATACAAGCTATAACTAAGAGTTGATAGCGTCTCTAGCTCTTCAGGACTGAATTTTTTTTCAGTTCTGCGCAGAGCATTCTTAGTTGATTGCGCTTTGTGGATAAAAAGATCCAGCACCTGACGAATCTCGGCGGGCTTAGCAGGCGATTTAACGCAAGAAA
>JAJTGE010000065.1 GCA_021298555.1 Oxalobacteraceae bacterium | reverse complement strand
TTTGCCAGGGGTTTTTGAGAGGGTCCTAATGGATAATCAGGCGTTTTGGATGTTGGAAGCTTGCTTGCCTTTAGGGCCTTGCGTTACTTCAAACGATACTTTTTGACCTTCTTTTAGGGTTTTGAAGCCATTCATTTGAATCGCGGAAAAGTGTGCGAACAAATCTTCGCCACCATCGTCCGGAGTGATAAAACCGAAGCCTTTGGCATCGTTAAACCACTTTACAGTACCAGTTGCCATAAAAAGCGTCTTTCTTTATTAACCAATCACACGAGCCCTAGAAGCAAGAAGCCTCGCGTAACGCTGCCCCCTCTTATATTGCTCCTCCAAAATCAATCAGTGCCAACCCGCACAACTATTGATCTTTTGCATTGTTCGCGTAAAAAATATAAAAGTCAAGTTAATTGCCAAAAGTGCCAGATATTGCGGGATGTCTGGAAAATGCAGAATTGGCGCGCCTTTTCAGGATGGTGCTCTGCGCGTAGTCAGGAAAGCGCGTAATATCAAGTCGGAGGCAGGATATGTCTGGTTTAACCTGTTACGTATGAGGACGAAAGCATTAGAATAGAAGCATGGCAACTAATCAAGAGAATGGCAGTGTCCTGATTCCCAAGAAGCAAAAGGAAGCGGTCAAGCCGCCTTCCATGTATCAGGTTCTTTTGCTAAATGATGACTACACTCCCATGGAATTTGTAGTCGCCATAATTCAGGAATATTTCAACAAGGATCGTGAGACGGCAACACAAATCATGCTTAAAGTACACCGTGATGGCAAAGGACTGTGTGGCATTTATCCCAAGGATATTGCTAGCACCAAAGTTGAACTCGTATTGACCCACGCCCGAAAGGCTGGGCACCCGCTGCAGTGCGTGATGGAGGAAGCATGATTGCCCAGGAACTTGAAGTTAGTTTGCACATGGCTTTTGTCGAAGCCCGACAGGCGCGCCATGAATTTATAACCGTAGAGCATCTCTTGCTCGCGCTTTTGGATAATCCATCTGCGGCCGAGGTTTTGCGGGCTTGCGCAGTCAATGTTGATGACCTTCGCAAAACTCTCACCAACTTTATTACAGACAATACGCCCACCGTCCCTGGAACAAGTGAAGTCGACACCCAGCCGACCTTGGGATTTCAGCGCGTCATACAGCGCGCGATTATGCATGTGCAATCGGCGTCGAACGGCAAGAAAGAAGTTACTGGTGCCAACGTGCTGGTTGCGATATTTGGCGAAAAAGATTCTCATGCGGTTTACTACCTGCACCAGCAAGGAGTAACACGTCTTGATGTAGTTAATTTCATTTCTCATGGCGTGCGCAAGGATCAGCAATCCGAAACACAAAAAGCACCTGAGGGCATAGAAGAAAATGCCGCAGAAGGTCAGCAAAAAGAAAGCGCGCTGGATCAGTTCACGCAAAATCTTAATAAGCTTGCTGCTGAAGGCAAGATAGATCCATTGATTGGCCGAGATGCCGAAGTCGAGCGGGTTATTCAAACGCTTTGCCGTCGACGTAAAAATAATCCTTTGCTCGTTGGCGAAGCCGGTGTTGGCAAGACAGCGATTGCCGAAGGGCTAGCCTGGCGCGTAACGCAGGGCGATGTGCCTGAGATTTTGAGTAATGCGGTTGTTTACTCTTTGGACATGGGCGCGCTGTTGGCGGGTACTAAGTACCGCGGCGATTTCGAGCAGCGTTTAAAGGCAGTACTGAAGCAAATGAAAAATAGTCCTAATGGGATTTTATTCATTGATGAAATACACACCATTATTGGTGCGGGTTCTGCTTCTGGCGGAACCTTGGATGCTTCTAATCTTCTTAAGCCAGCACTTTCCAGCGGTCAGCTCAAATGCATAGGTGCAACGACGTTCACTGAGTATCGTGGTGTGTTTGAAAAAGATCACGCGCTCTCACGTCGCTTCCAGAAGATTGATGTGAATGAGCCGACAGTAGAGCAAACGATACAAATTTTGCGTGGATTGAAATCACGTTTCGAAGAACACCATGGTGTGAAGTACTCAGCGTCTGCGATAACTTCAGCAGCTGAATTAGCTGCGCGTTTCATCAACGACAGACATTTGCCTGACAAGGCAATTGATGTGATCGATGAGGCGGGAGCGGCTCAGAGAATACTTCCTAAGTCTAAGCAGAAAAAGACTATTGGCAAGTCGGAGATTGAAGACATCATCTCCAAAATAGCCCGTATACCACCAGCGTCGGTTAATCAGGATGATCGTACCAAGCTGCAGACCATAGACCGCGATTTGAAAAATGTGGTGTTTGGTCAGGATCCTGCTATTGAGGCTTTGGCTGCGGCTATCAAAATGGCGCGTGCGGGCTTGGGTAAAACAGACAAGCCAATAGGATCGTTCCTGTTTTCGGGCCCTACGGGCGTTGGAAAAACAGAAGTAGCCAAACAACTCGCCTTCATCATGGGTATAGAGTTGATACGTTTTGACATGTCTGAATACATGGAGCGCCACGCGGTTAGTCGGTTGATAGGCGCGCCTCCAGGTTATGTAGGATTTGATCAGGGTGGTTTGTTAACTGAGGCAGTAACCAAAAAGCCGCACTGTGTGCTGTTGCTTGATGAGATAGAGAAGGCGCATCCAGATGTCTTCAATATACTTTTGCAAGTCATGGATCATGGAACGCTAACGGATAACAACGGCCGCAAGGCTGATTTCCGTAACGTGATCATTATCATGACCACTAACGCCGGAGCGGAAAGTCTGCAGAAGCGCACCATGGGCTTTACTGAGTCTAAACAGGCTGGCGATGAGATGATAGATATCAAGCGTATGTTTACGCCTGAATTCCGTAATCGCCTGGATGCAATCATCAGCTTTAAAGCCCTGGATGAAGATATTATTCTTCGTGTCGTAGACAAGTTCCTCATGCAATTGGAAGAGCAGCTGCATGAGAAGAAAGTTGAGGCCGTCTTCAGCGAAAGTTTACGCAATTTCTTGGGTAAAAAAGGCTTTGACCCATTGATGGGTGCTCGCCCCATGTCGCGTCTGATTCAAGACATGATACGCAAAGCGCTTGCTGATGAACTGTTGTTTGGTAAGTTAGTCTCGGGCGGTCGAGTAACGGTTGATCTGGATGATAAAGACAACGTTAAATTAGATTTTTCCGAGAGCGACACGCCTCCGCCAGCAGCGCCACAAGAAACTGTCGAAGTCGAATGATGAATTAGCTAAATTCAACGGATGTATCGTTGTTAAAAACCCTGAGCTTGCTCAGGGTTTTTTTATGTCTGCTGCATGCACTTTTACGTTAGAAATTGAATTTAGACGGAAGACTTAAGGAACTAGTACTTTTTTTGTCGACTGCTTTTGTCGAATTTCTTTTAGCGTCGACACGATGAGATTTTGCCTTTCCTCTGTCCATGGGTGCAGGGTCTGATAAGAATTTGCCTGTGAAGCATACGGTGCTTGTGATAGCCGTTTTAATACGCGCGAAAAGTTAGTTGGATCGTAGTTGGCGCGGGCGAGCATGTACAAAGCCAAACGATCTGCTTCCTGATCCATTTTTTCGGGAACGACTTTGATGCCATTGCTAGCGTTTACCGTGCTGGGATCAGGTTTAAATACGAGCAAGCCATCGATCATGGCCGATAGCGTGGCTGTTTGCTGCAGTTGTTTTGCGTGTTGCAAAACATTATGAGAAATTTCACGTGCAATAACTACAGCAACATCTTCATCGGTATTGAGCCAATCAAGTAAGCCTCGAGTTAACAGAATTCTGCGACCGTCTGCATACGCATTAATATGCTGAGAATTACCCACATCAATGGCAAACGCGCAGGCAAGCGTCAGAGGAACATTAATGGTTATTTGCTGCGACTGGCGAACGACTGTAATTTTTATCTCAGTTACATTTTTTAGTATGGGCGAAAGCAGACGAGCCGTTTCAGGTTCAGCCTGCGTGCCCGTAGGTACATGACTTGCAGTCGCTCGTCTAACCCTAAACTCTGTTGTGCCGCAACGGCTAGCTCGGGTGGATAAGAGTATTGATTTTTAGCGGTAAACCCAAGCAGCGGTCGTGCTTGGGTCCGGCAAAGCACAGCGTTTTTAATAATCAGCGGGGCAGCGATACGGTAGATACGTTCCTGTCTCAGTACAATGCCGTCGAGTATAGGATCGCGGGTAACTACCGGCGGCGAAGCAGGTGTTTTTTCTGGTGCTGTTTGTTTGGTGGTGGCGGATGGGGTCGACGGTGGCGACGGTGATGTAACCGTGGATAGCGGAACGTGTGTGCAGCTAGCGAATAGTGCAGACAGAGTAACGGGCAATAGAAATTTTTTGCGGAGGGAAAGCTGCTGCAAGCAAGCAATGACTAACCTTAACAGCGGCACGACAACCTCCGTTTATTTTTTCCCAGTGCTACCGAAACCATCTGCGCCACGATCACTGCTATCAAATGATTCAACGACTGTAAACCCAACTTGCAGCACAGGTACGATGATTAGCTGAGCTAAGCGATCCATGGGATTGAGAACAAAGGGTGTTGCGCCCCGATTCCAGGTAGAGACCATGAGCTCACCTTGATAATCAGAGTCAATCAATCCCACCAAGTTGCCTAATACGATACCGTGTTTATGACCAAGCCCGCTACGTGGAAGTATCATGGCAGCATAGGCTGGATCAGCGATATGTACAGCTATCCCTGTTGGAATAAGGTGTGTGCTGCCAGGTTCTATGGTGAGTGGGACATCGATACACGCGCGTAGATCTAGGCCAGCACTACCAGTTGTAGCGTAGTTAGGTAATTGATCGCGCATGCGCTCATCGAGAATTTTAAGTTCTATATTTTTCATGTGATAGCGGCCTAGAGACGGCGTGCAATTTCTGAAATGAGTTTGATAGCGAGAGTTTCTTTACTTGCGCGAGGCAGACTCTGGTGACCTGTAGCATCAAATAAAACCAATTCATTATCGTCTTTACCAAAGGTCTGGTGCCCGATATTGCCAACTAGCAGAGGGATACCTTTTTTTTCTCGTTTGGCAGCGCCGTGTACCAGAAGATTTTCTGATTCCGCAGCAAAGCCTACACAAAAGGGTGGCTTAGGTAGGGCAGCAACCTCTGCAAGGATGTCTGGGTTATGCTCGAACGCCAAAGCAGGCATCTGACCGTCTTGTTTTTTTATTTTTTGCGCGCTGATGTCGCTAACGCGCCAGTCAGCTACCGCAGCCACTGCAATAAATATTTGTTGATCTGAAATGTACGTCATTACAGCATCGCGCATTTCCAGAGCGGTCGTAACTGGTAACAACATTACTCCGTGCGGAGCTGTCAATGATGTAGGCCCTGAGACTAGGGTGACCTGAGCTCCGGCTGCATTGGCAGCGCGCGCAATCGCATAGCCCATTTTTCCTGAAGACAGATTTGTAATGCCACGCACAGGATCAATCGGCTCAAAGGTAGGGCCAGCAGTAATCAGTACTTTTTTCCCAGCTAAAAGCTTAGGCTGAAAAAACGCAGATAAAGATTCAAGTAATTGTTCAGGTTCGAGCATACGACCGAGCCCAGTTTCGCCGCAGGCTTGGTCGCCAGCTGCCGGGCCTAACAGAGTTATGCCGTCTATTCTTAGTTGCGTCGCGTTTCGTTGAGTAGCAGGGTTGTCCCACATTTCTACATTCATCGCTGGTGCAACTAATAAGGGTACGTTAGCCGGACGCGCTAAACACAGCGTTGAGAGTAAGTCATCAGCGGCTCCATGCACTAATTTGCGCATGAAGTCAGCTGAGCAGGGCGCAATCAGTATGGCATCTGCTTGGCGTGACAAATCAATGTGAGCCATATTGTTGGATATACGGCTGTCCCACTGATCAGTAAACACGGGTTTGCCAGAGAGTGCTTGCAACGTTACAGGTGTAATGAAATGACGAGCAGCCTCAGTCATCACGACTTGGCAAGTGGCTCCCGCTTTTACCAAGCCGCGAGCTAACTCAGCGGCCTTGTAACAAGCAATGCCGCCAGTCAGACCCAGCACGATATTTTTTCCCGAGAGGCTCATGAGTGCATGGGCTTTCGCTAACGTTGAACCCGACGAAACTCGTCGAGTATGAATAATACTGCGCCTATAGTGATGGCACTGTCAGCTACATTAAATGCTGGCCAGTGCAGGCTGCCTATGTGGAAATCCAGGAAATCGATGACATGACCATAGGCTATACGATCTATTAAATTACCTAGCGCGCCGCCTAAAATCAATGTCAAGGCCCAGCAAAACAGACGCTGGGTAGGATGTCGCTTGAGCATCCAGATTATCAACAGGGAGGCAAGTAGAGATACGCCTGCAAAGAAATAACGCTGCCAACCCGGTTGATCTGCCAGAAAACTAAATGCTGCACCTCGGTTATAGACCATCACCAGATTGAAAAAAGATGTAATGGTATCTGACTGACCATACACCATCATGCGGCTGAGTGTGATTTTGGTTAGCTGATCAATCAACACGATGATCACTGCGATACCTAGCCATAGTGTCAGACCAACTGATTTTTTCGACATGGAGAAATCCGCTGTTACTCGTTTATGGTCAGGCAATACGGCGCTGTTCACCGCTACCAAACAGATTAGCGTTACAGCGGCCACACAAACCTGGATGATCAGCTAGCAGACCTACATCTGATCGATAGTGCCAGCAGCGCTCACATTTTTTGTATGTTGATGCTTTAACGATGATTTTTTCATCCGCGGCTGAGGTAGCAGGTGCCACAGTTGCTGATGATGTAATCAAAACGAATTTTAGGTCGTCACCCAGTTCCTGTAGCAGGGCAAGCTTGTCACCACTGGTATGAATCTCAACTTCGGCCTGCAACGATGAACCGATTGCACCGGACACTCGTACTTCTTCAAGCTGCTTAAGTACTTCAGCGCGAATCATTTGTATGGACCGGTATTTCTCCAACAGTGCTACTGATTCACTGATTTGAGGTAATACATAAAAAGTTTGAGTGAAAATTGTTTCATCACTTTCCTGATACGCATCGTTGCTTGCAAATACTGACCAGGCTTCTTCTGCTGTGAATGAGAGAACTGGTGCCATCAGGCGCAACAAGGTTTGAGTAATATGCCAGATAGTAGTTTGTGCTGAGCGACGCGCGACTGATGTTGTGCCGCCCGTATACAAACGATCTTTTAGTATGTCCAGATAAAAGCCACCCAGATCTTCCGAGCAGTACATTTGTAGTTTTGCAATTACAGGATGAAATTCATAGTCATCGTAGTGCTTGCGAATTTCTTCCTGGAGTTGATGTGCTCGGGCCAGAGCATATCGATCAATCTCTACCAGTTGATCAATAGCGATTGCATCCGTAGCTGGATTGAAATCTGATGTATTGGCCAGCAGAAAACGCAGCGTATTACGTATGCGGCGATAACTCTCGACTACGCGTTTAAGAATTTCATCCGATATCGATAGCTCACCTGAATAATCTGTTGCGGCCACCCACAGACGCAGAATTTCCGCACCGAGTGTGTCCGATACTTTTTGCGGAGCAACCACATTACCCTTGGATTTGGACATTTTTTTGCCCTCACCATCAACCACGAAGCCATGCGTTAGCAAAGCCTTATAGGGAGCGCAGCCATTCAACATCGATGACGTCAGTAGTGATGAATGAAACCAGCCACGATGCTGATCGGAGCCTTCTAAATACAGATCAGCGGGAAATTGAGATTCTTTTGCATGCGAGCCACGCAATACTGTTTGGTGTGTGGTGCCAGAGTCAAACCATACATCCAGAGTGTCACGATTTTTTTCATAATGCGCAGCGTCACTACCCAGAAAATTTTGTAGATCTAGCGTGTGCCACGCTTCTATGCCATGTTGCTCTACCAGCTTAGCAATTTTTTCTAATAATGCAGGTGTATCGGGATGCAGATCACCAGTTTCTTTGTGAACAAAAAAAGCCATAGGTACGCCCCACTGGCGTTGACGCGATAGCGTCCAGTCGGGACGATTGACTATCATTCCATGCAAGCGCGCTTTACCCCATGAAGGAAAAAATTGTGTTGCTTCGATAGCGGCAAGCGCCGTTTCGCGCAGCGATGCATTTCCATGTTTGGGCTTGTTATCCATACTCGCAAACCATTGCGAGGTAGCGCGGTAGACGATAGGAGTCTTGTGGCGCCAGCAGTGCATATAGCTGTGATCAAACATCACTAGCTTGAGCAGATTCCCCGCGGCTTCCAGAGCGCTACAAATAGGTTTCGATGCTTCCCATATAGTCATACCGCCAAACAGAGCTAGTGAGGCAGCGTAATGACCATCACCCATAACAGGACTTAGTATTTGGTCATCCTTCATGCCATGAGCTTTGCATGAAGCGTAATCTTCAATGCCGTAAGCAGGTGCCGAATGAACGATACCGGTACCTGCATCTGTTGTGACGTAATCACCCAGATAAACCGGCGACAAACGATCATAGTCTTTGTCAGAGGTATGCAGAGGATGATGAAAATTAATCTGGGCTAATGCCTCACCGGTGCAGGTAGCAATCACTTCCCCTTGCAAGCCGTAGCGCGAGAGACAGCTCTCGACTAAATCCTGTGCCAGTATCAACAGAATTTTTTCATCTTGTCGATCAGCCAGCACCAGCGCATAGGTAAATTCTGGATGAACATTCAGCGCTTGATTTGAAGGAATAGTCCAGGGTGTCGTCGTCCAGATAACCACGTAGCCTTTTTTCGAAGGCAGTGAAGTTAATCCAAACGCGCTAGCCACACGCTCAGGCTCTGCAAAAGGAAATGCGACATCAATGGCAGGATCGCGTTTATCCTGATATTCAACTTCGGCTTCAGCTAGTGCAGATCCACAATCAAAGCACCAGTTCACAGGTTTTAATCCGCGATAGACAAAACCCTTTTCGAGTATGTTGCCAAGCGCGCGTATTTCATCGGCCTCATTACGAAAATTCATGGTTGTGTATGGATTATCCCAATCACCTAACACACCCAGACGTATAAAATCTTTTTTCTGTCGCTCTATCTGCTCTGACGCATATGCACGCGACTTACTTAATACCTCAGCTGTGGGTAAATTTTTACCGTACTGTTTTTCTATCTGAATTTCGATCGGCATGCCGTGGCAGTCCCACCCCGGTACGTATTGTGCGTCAAAGCCTTCCAGCTGCCGCGTTTTAACTATCATGTCCTTGAGTACTTTGTTGACAGCATGACCGATGTGTATGTCGCCATTGGCATACGGTGGGCCGTCATGCAAAATAAATTTAGTCCGACCAGCAGATGCTTTACGTATGCGTTTATAGATATTTTTTTTCTGCCACTCAGCGACCCATAAAGGTTCACGTTTAGCCAGATCGCCACGCATAGGAAAGCTGGTTTCGGTCATATTGACCGAGTATTTGTTTTCTGATTTTTTACTATTTTCGGACATGGATTCAGGTGATGGAAGGTATCTCAAAAAAATCGCGGGCTGCACGAGCGTCCGCGGCTATGGCATCGGTTAGTGTTTTTAAATCAGTATATTTTTCTTCATCACGTAGTTTTTGTAAAAACTCGATACGAACCAGCTTGCCGTAGCAATTCGCGTTGTAATCAAAAATATGTACTTCCAGGAGCATGCGGCCATCATCTTCAACAGTGGGGCGTACTCCCAGACTTGCAACCGCAGGAAGAGGTTTGGCATCGAGTCCATGAACCTGAACCACAAAGATGCCATTCAATACCGGATGTCTGTGCCCTATGCGTAAATTAAGAGTTGGAAAACCTAGTGTTCTTCCAAGCTTGCGGCCGTGTTGTACATGACCTGAAATTGAATAGGCATAGCCCAACAAGTTCCTCGCTTGTATGAAATCACCCTCTTTCAAAGCGGCCCTAACGGCTGATGAGGAAATGCGTGTGCTGTGGTGCATGACTGTGGCTATTGAGTTCACCTCAAAGCCTAACTGATTACCGGCATCAACCAGCATACGATAATCACCGCTGCGTTTTGCACCAAAACGGAAATCATCGCCAACAATTAAATACTTCACATGCAAACCGTCGACCAGCAGTTTTTGTATAAAGTCTTCAGCGCTCATAGCAGCAAAACGCGTATTGAAATGCTCAACAATCACGCGGTTGATGCCTGCTGCCTGCAAGGCCTGTAGTTTGTCGCGCAGATTAACCACGCGCGGCGGTGCCTGGCTGGTGTCGCCAGCGAGATGAGCGAAAAATTCACGCGGGTGAGGCTCAAACGTCATGACAGCCGACTCAATACCGAGGCGGCGAGCAGCAGCTCCCACTTGAGAGAGCAATGCCTGATGGCCTAGATGCACACCATCAAAATTACCAATGGTTAGAGCGCAAGGTCGTCTTGCATCGGCATTCGGAAGTCCGCGGAAAACTTTCATGGCGGGCGCTGTGGATAGACACAGTAAGAAAGCCGTCGATTATAGTGGTTTTCACAGCCGCGACAGGCCCTTACTTGCGGCTGAGAGAACTCTTCATTTGCCAGAGCGGCAGAGTGCTCGGTGGGGAGGGTCAAAACCTTAGATTAGTCCTTAGCTACTGACCATCAGAATGCTGGGTTTCATTTAAAGCCCATCCCAGATCGATTGCAGGGCTGCTATTGCAGCCAGACCTGCAGTTTCAGTCCGTAATATGCGCTTACCCAACGTCAGGCACAGAGCGCCATGAGTGATTGCCGACTGCTCCTCTGCTGGCGCCAGCCCACCTTCGGGGCCAATAATCAATGTCACTGCCTGCGCCGGGTGGTGTTTAGCCCAAGCCGATAAAGACTGGCTGCCGCGAGGTGACAGTAGCAGTCGCGGATGGAGATCCTGCTGGTCTATCCAGCGTTGATAAGGAAGTGGGTCTGCGAGATGAGGCAGACGGTTACGGCCACACTGCTCGGATGCAGCGGCCAAAATACCCTTCCAATGAGCCATTTTCTTAGTGGCTCGTTCAGCGCTAAGCCGTATGACAGACCGGTTTGAAACCAGCGGTTGGATAGACGTGACACCTAATTCGACAGCTTTTTCAACGATCCAGTCCATTTTGCTTCCCTCGGGCAGAACCTGGGCCAGAGTCAGGCCATGGGCAGGTTCG
Source organism: Oxalobacteraceae bacterium (assembly GCA_021298555.1). Lineage (GTDB taxonomy): Bacteria > Pseudomonadota > Gammaproteobacteria > Burkholderiales > Burkholderiaceae_D > Pernthalerella. The sequence continues at coordinate 2,270 of JAJTGE010000065.1, read as the reverse complement.
GCTTCACGAGGAGAGAAGGTCTTCAAGCGCGCAGCGACCCGTTTTTTTTCTATGTGCTCTATGCTGGCAGCGTATTCTCCACCATCGCCATTAAACAGCGTGATGACGTCACCTATCTCCAAGCGCAAAACCTGAATGTGGTGAGCAATATGCTCAGGCAGACTCAGCAGCAAATTTATTTCTAACGGCTGTTGGCAGTAAAAGCGTGGCATGGAATTAGTAATGGGCTGTCAAGTATTTCAGGAGTAGATCCATTGTAAGCGGGCCTCGATACTCTGGTAACATTTAAGGCTTTGTGAGTAGTGGCTCAGCATTTAGCCACGTTGCCTAATTTTCTGTAATTTCTACTGCTTCTTTCGCAACATGACATCTTCTTCGGTTAATACCAATATGGCCAATGCAATTCGTGCGTTGGCTATGGATGCAGTACAAAAAGCCAACTCGGGACATCCCGGCATGCCTATGGGCATGGCAGAGATTGCAGTAGCACTTTGGGGCAGGCACCTTAGGCACAACCCAGCCGACCCAAAATGGATGGACAGGGATCGGTTTGTGGTTTCTAACGGCCACGGTTCCATGCTTTTGTATGCACTTTTGCATCTTTCAGGTTACGACTTGCCCATGGATGAAATCCGAGCATTTCGCCAACTCCATTCAAAAACGCCAGGACATCCCGAAGTTGATGTGACACCGGGCGTGGAAACCACCACCGGTCCCTTGGGTCAAGGCATTACCAATGCGGTTGGCATGGCGCTGGCAGAAGAGCTGCTCGCTGCACAATTTAACAAGCCGGGTTTTGATCTCATCAATCACCATACCTACGCATTTCTGGGTGATGGCTGCTTGATGGAGGGTATTAGCCACGAAGCGTGCTCACTTGCCGGTACGCTGCGTCTTTCAAAGCTCATTGCACTGTACGACGATAACGGTATTTCTATCGACGGCAAAGTCGATGGATGGTTCCGAGACGATACTCCCAAGCGTTTCGAATCGTATGGGTGGAATGTTCTAGCTAATATTGATGGTCATGATGTCGAAGCGATTGATGCTGCGATCGCTGCGGCTAAAAAATCCGATAGACCCACGCTGATTTGCTGCAAGACAGTTATTGGTAAAGGTTCGCCTTCCATGCAAGGCACTGACAAGGTTCATGGCGCTGCGTTGGGTGATGCAGAAATCGCTGCCACGCGTGCTGCGATAGGATGGTCACATCCACCTTTTGAAATTCCTGCCGACGTCTACGCTGCATGGGATGCTAAGCAAAAGGGGGCATTACTGCAGTCCGAGTGGACAACTCAGTTTGATGCATACCGTCAAAAATTTCCTACTGAAGCGGCTGCGCTTGAGCGTCGCATGAAGGGTGAATTGCCAGCAGATTATGAGCAGCTTGTAGAACGCATGATTACTTCATGCATCGATAAAAAAGAGACGATAGCCACACGTAAGGCAAGCCAAAATGCTATTCAGGCGCTTGCACCTTCTTTACCTGAATTATTGGGAGGATCAGCCGATCTTACGGGATCGAACCTCACTAATTGGAAAGAGTGTGTTGCTGTTCGGGCCGGGCAACCTGGGAATCATATCAATTACGGTGTACGAGAATTTGGCATGAGTGCCATCATGAATGGTGTGGCACTTCATGGTGGTTATATCCCGTTTGGCGCTACCTTTCTGACTTTTTCAGATTACAGCCGCAATGCGATACGTATGGCAGCGCTGATGAAGCTGCGGTCGATATTTGTGTTTACTCATGACTCGATAGGTTTGGGTGAAGATGGGCCTACGCATCAGTCCGTTGAACAAATATCCAGCCTGCGATTGATTCCACATCTCGATAATTGGCGTCCTTGCGATACCGTGGAATCGGCTGTGGCATGGGCGCAAGCGATTAAGCGTCAGCATGGACCTACGACACTAATTTTTTCACGTCAAAACCTGCCATTCATGGAGCGCACAGTAAACCAAATCGCAGCAGTTCAACGTGGTGGTTATGTATTAAAAGAGGTAGCCAATCCGAAAGCCGTGTTAATTGCTACGGGCTCCGAAGTTGAATTAGCCATGAAATCAGCTGAGGCATTGAACAATGAAGGAATTCCGGTGCGGGTGGTTTCGATGCCCAGCACCGATGTGTTTGACCGTCAGGATGCAGCCTACAAGGCGAGCGTTCTGCCCAAGGGCTTGCCGCGTGTAGCGGTGGAGGCGGGTGTCACCGACTTCTGGTTTAAGTATGTCGGTCTTGATGGTGCTGTTGTGGGTATTGATACCTTTGG
>JAJTGE010000064.1 GCA_021298555.1 Oxalobacteraceae bacterium | reverse complement strand
ACTGCAAGACCCTTCTCACCCAAACTGGCCAGCGATCCTGCAGCACCGCCAAACTGCACCACCGATATAGTTTTACGCAAGCCGACTAACCGCTCTTGATGACGCAGGATGACATCTAACCATCCTGCTGTTTTTAATCCAAAAGTTATAGGCAAAGCATGCTGCATCCAAGTGCGACCTATCATGGGTGTAGAACGATAGCGATGGGTATGCGCTGCTAACGCGTCGGCTAATTCTGCTAACTCGGTAATCAACAGATCAATGGCCTGGCAGAGTTGCAGTACCAAACCCGTATCGATAATGTCCTGACTGGTCGCACCCCAATGCACATAGCGTGCAGCTTCAGGGTGTATGACGGCAACCTTGGCAGTAAGTTGCTTAATCAATGGAATAGCAAGATTACCTGCAAGACGCGCCTCTGCTATCAGAGAGTGCATATCGATCTGATCTGCATGACACGCCTGCTCTATAGGCATAACCGATTGAGCGGGTATCAATCCGTCCAAGGCCAATGCTCGCGCTAAAGCAGCCTCGACATCCAGCATGCACTGCACGGTACTCGCAGGTGAAAACAAAGTCGCCATACTTTCAGAAGAAAACATGGCTGACGTAAGACGGCGGTGTGTCATGAAAAAAATACCTGGTAATGAGATCAGAGTTCAAAAAAAACTGTTTCATGCTGTGCGCTACCTATGGCGATATTCCATTCATAGAGTCCAATCTGCCCACTCACCGGCATGGCAATCAAGGTAGCCCGTCGCTGGGCAGGTACATGCATCATGACGGGATCTGTGTCGTGTTCATCACCAGGAAAATATATCCTCGTCACCAGTTGCTTAATTAATCCCCGCGCAAAGATGTTGACCAAAATATGCGGTGCCTGCATAACACCATTAGCCGCCGGAACGCGACCGGGCTTAATAGTGGAGAAACGAAAGCAGCCCTGAGCATCTGTCGGTGTACGACCAAAACCCGTAAAGCTTTTTTCTAAAGGTAACTCTTGCTGATCTAAGGGATGATCATATTTACCATAGGAATTCGCCTGCCAAATTTCTATCATGCCATCCGGTATGGGCGCACCGTCTGCATCAGTCAATTGCCCTTGAATTATGCAGCGCTCACCAGCAACATTTGCTGCGGCGAGCTGCGTCGTGTTTAACCAATCCAGTCCTATATGCAAATAGGGCCCGACAGTTTGTGATGGAGTACACCCTGTGCTCATCTTAGTTTTCCAAAGGAGTTGCTTGACGACCACGCAGTACGATATCGAATCGATATGCCAGCGCATATTCTGGTTCAGTCAGTTCGAGTGCAAAATGCGAAATCATGCGTTTACGCGCAGCTTCATCCGGTACGCTGTTATAAATTGGATCAAACGATAATAATGGATCACCAGGAAAATACATTTGCGTTACCAACCGTGTTGCGAACGCCTGACCAAACAAAGAAAAATGTATGTGTGCTGGTCGCCAGGCATTGGGATGATTGCGCCAAGGATAAGCACCAGGCTTGACAGTAAGAAAACGGTAGTGACCCTGATCATCCGTCATAGTTCGCCCTGTCCCGGTAAAGTTTGGGTCTAGCGGCGCATCATGCTGATCATGTTTGTGCTGATAGCGTCCAGCGGCATTAGCCTGCCAAAGCTCTATCAATGTATTGGTAACAGCAACACCGTCCTCATCCAGTACTCGACCGGTAACAATAATACGTTCACCCAATGGCTCTGCTGAATGTTGACGCGTCAGGTCGGCGTCGCCTGCCACGACACGCTCATGACCAAACACAGGACCGGTTAATTCAGACAAGGATTGAGGAAGAAGAATCAGGGGCTGCGAGGGTGAACGTTTCACTGTTGAGCCGTAGGCCGGAGTTAAATAGGCCGGCTGACTGCCCGCTGCGGGCAACCGATAGGGACGCTGATCCGACATGGTATGTCCTAGTCTCGAAAAATATTTTTATTGTTTTGTGCGTAGCTGTATCAGCGTGACGTACGCTATTTGTCAGCAGAGCAAATCAAACCCGCTCTATCATGAGTGAAATACCCTGACCCACACCTATGCACATAGTGCACAAGGCATAACGCCCACCTGTTCTATGCAGCTGATACATCGCTGTGGTTACCAGTCGGGCGCCGCTCATTCCCAGAGGATGTCCGAGGGCGATTGCCCCACCATTCGGGTTGACCCGCGCATCGTTATCAGCAATACCTAACTCACGCAAAACTGCTAAGCCCTGTGCTGCAAAAGCTTCATTGAGCTCGATCACATCCATCTGGTCAATAGTCATGCCCGTCTGTTGCAATAATTTTTTCACAGCGGGTACCGGGCCTATACCCATGACCCGCGGAGCTACGCCCGCAGTAGCCATACCTATGATGCGAGCGCGAGGAGTTAATTCATACTTTTTAATATGTGCTTCGTCAGCTAATAACAACGAACACGCACCATCATTAACACCCGATGCATTACCCGCAGTTACTGTCCCATCAGGCTTGACTACACCTTTTAATTTGCCCAAAGCCTCAACGCTGGTAGCACGCGGATGCTCATCATGTAGTACGGTGATGGGATCGCCTTTTTTCTGAGGAACGATCACCGGGATAATTTCGTCAGCCAATGTGCCAGCTGCCTGCGCTGCTGCCGCTTTACTCTGACTAGCCGCAGCAAACGTATCTTGATCTGCGCGATTGATATGGAAATCGGTCGCCACGTTTTCAGCTGTCTCGGGCATAGAGTCAACGCCATACAGGGCTTTCATTTGAGGATTAACGAAGCGCCATCCTATGGTTGTATCAAATAATTGCGCGTTACGTGAAAACGCGCTGTCAGCTTTACCCATGACAAACGGTGCTCTGGTCATGGATTCAACCCCACCGGCAATCACTAAGCCTGCTTCACCTGACTTAATCATGCGCGACGCGGTACCTACTGCATCCATACCCGAACCACACAAACGATTAATCGTTACACCGGGCACATCGATAGGCAAACCTGCTAGCAGTAATGACATACGCGCCACATTACGGTTATCTTCACCTGCCTGATTTGCACAGCCAAAAATAACTTCTTGCACATCGCGCCAATCCACCGTTGGATTACGCTCTTGCAAAGCACGTAATACGAGGGCACCTAAATCATCGGCTCGCACATCTTTAAAAACACCGCCAAAGCGGCCTATGGGGGTACGCAGTGCATCACAAATATAGGCGTGTTTCATCATAATTTTCTAGGCAAAAATAAAACCAAACATAGTTAAATGATTCATGCAGCTGATAAAGGTACGCCCGTGATTTTTTCGAGCTCGGGGAGAGTCCAGCCTTCTGCCATCTCTTGTACCACCAGCCCATCGGAGGTGATGTCTATAACGGCCAGATCGGTATAAATACGGCTAACACACGCCATACCGGTCAAGGGATAAGTACATTGATCGACAATTTTACTTTCACCTGATTTAGTTTGATGTTCCATCATTACAAATACTCGTTTAGCACCAATAGCGAGATCCATGGCGCCACCAACAGCAGGTATAGCATCTGCAGCACCTGTGTGCCAATTGGCGAGATCACCATGCCGTGACACCTGAAATGCACCGAGCACACAAATATCGAGATGACCACCGCGCATCATGGAAAATGAATCAGCATGATGGAAATAGGCGCCGCCTGTTAGTAAGGTTACTGGCTGCTTCCCTGCATTAATCAAGTCTTCATCTTCCTGACCTGTAGCCGGTGCCGGACCCATACCTAAAATTCCATTCTCGCTATGTAAAAAAACTTCGCGCGATGGATCAAGATGATTTGCCACTAAGGTAGGTAAACCTATGCCAAGATTAACGTAGGCTCCCTCAGGAATATCACGTGCTACACGCAATGCGATTTCATCTCTGCTAAATCGCTTCATACCTGACCTCCGGCGACTTGAACTACCCGTTGAACAAAAATACCCGGCGTGACTATCACTTCAGGATCTAGTTCACCTAATTCAACCACCTGATCGACTTGAACTATCGTGCATGCAGCGGCTGTTGCCATAATGGGGCCAAAGTTACGTGCTGCTTTACGATAAATAAGGTTGCCCCAACGATCAGCCTTTAATGCTTTTATCAAAGCAAAATCTGCATGAATCGGATACTCGAGCACATAGTGTTTACCATTGATGAGTCGCGTCTCTTTGCCCTCTGCTAGCAAAGTGCCGTAAGCCGTAGGCGTAAAAAAAGCACCAACACCGGCACCTGCAGCACGAATACGTTCAGCGAGATTTCCTTGTGGCGTTAACTCAAGCTCGAGCTCGCCGCTTCGATAGAGACCATCAAACACATACGAATCTGATTGACGTGGAAAAGAACAGATAATTTTTTTTACTCGACGCGCAGCAAGTAGTGCTGCCAAACCTGTATCGCCATTGCCCGCATTGTTGTTGACTATCGTTAAATCGGTCGCGCCCTGATCTATGAGCGCATCGATTAACTCGCGCGGCATGCCTGCATTTCCAAAGCCTCCGATCATTACGGTTGCACCATCATGAATACCAGCCATCGCTTCACGCATGCCGGGGACAATTTTATTAACCACGCAAAAATCCTTTCCATAGCAACAGCCTTACGCAGAATCTTGCAGGCCATACTCGGTTGTTTAGATTGCAAAGCATGAGGTTGTGGCACGAAGCAATCGGCTCATACAGCAGAGCGATTAACGCACCCCTGTTTGGATATATAACAATCGCACAGTGTATAGACGGGATTACTCCACGGCAAGACTGTAGATTTATTTTTTGTTCGATGGCCGAACCAAGAATTGGAAGCCCTGAGTCACTGTCAGCCTTACGCAACGAAACAGCGGATTTCTATCGTAGACCGAATCAAGTTAGCTAAGCCAATAACAAGGATTATCAATTAAACATTGAGTTCCGCTACGGTAACTGCGCTGCACATCTTTGCGATCTAACAAGTACAGCATTCACACGCCCCATCGTCCATTTCACAGCGACATAATCATGCAGACTATTTCTTCCTACATCACCGACACGATAACCAATCCCCTTCCTTCAGAACTGATAGAAAATGAAACCCTCGATACAAAACAAGAAGCAAATCAACAACGAAAATCACTCACGATTGCAGAGGAAATCGATACATTAACTAATCCCAGTTTTATGACCTCACTTGCTCGAGGCCTGGCGGTTGTGAAGGCATTCAGCGACCAACGGCGTGCGATGACGATTGCTCAACTGAGCCACAAAACAGGTATCCCACGAGCTGCCGTGCGTCGCTGTCTCTACACACTCAAACAACTAGGCTATGCTGACTCAGAGGCCAATAATTTTTTTCTTAAGCCAAAAATTCTTTCGCTAGGATATTCATATCTATCATCAACCCCATTAACGATTTCTGCGCAGCCTTGTCTTAATCATGTGAGCCTAAGCTTAGGTGAATCATGTTCACTGGCTGTATTAGAACACCATGAAATTCTTTACATATCACGCTCGCAAACTTCACGCGTCATGTCGGTTGCGTTAAATACAGGCAGTCGCCTACCTGCCTACTGCACTTCACTTGGTCGGGTCATGCTGGCCGCCTTGTCAAATGCGGATTTAGATAATTATTTTTCCAAAGTGCCTTTGCGCCCCATGACGGAACATACCGTGGTGTCTGAAGTAAGGCTTAGAGAAATTTTGAATGAAACAGCCGAACAGGGTTATGCCATTGTGGAAGAAGAATTAGAAATCGGTCTACGCTCCATTGCAGTACCTGTGCGCGGCGCTTCAGGAACTGTTGCCGCTGCATTGAATGTGGGCGCACAATCTTCACGCGTCTCACGAGAGCAAATGGAAAATGAATTTTTACCTATGCTACTCAATGGTGCCTCCGAACTGTCTATGCTGTTACCTTGAAATAGTTTTTATCTACCTACACAAGGCCTCGCTATGTATACGAAGTGAGGCCTTCCTCTGGACTTCGATTATTTATTTTTATAATTACACTAACTGCGCAGCTACAGGCGATTGCTGCCGAAAGTCTCTGGGTGACATACCTTCCTGTCGCTTGAAAAACCGAGTGAAATACGCTGGATCATTAAATCCTAGTAAGTCAGAGATTTCTTTGATAGTGATAGCGTTATAGATCAGCTCCCTTTTCGCTTCAAGCATCAATCGCTCATGGATAAGCTGCAAAGCTGATCGACCGCTAATTTGACGACAAATTGCATTCAGATGCGCCACGCTAATATCTAACCAAATCGCATACTGATCCAGAGGAATATGTAAAACAAAATTTGCCTCTATCAAAGCCACAAAACGTGTCAAATGTTCGCGTGCCCGTCCAACGGGTATAGATTTCTTGTTATTTTCCTCTGTCTGACGCTGACGTATTAGTCTGGCCAATGTGTAGTTTAATAATGATGCAATGGCTGTCTGGCGGTAGGCATCACGTCCCTGGTATTCCAAATGCAGTGCGCGGAGTGCTGCTTGCAGAGTTCCATCGTTTACAAAATCGCTTAATAAACATTGAACTGGCTCTGCCAGCGACATTAGCTCGTGCGCCAAATGAGTTTCGAGTTTGTCGAGTAAGGCATACGCAAACGTTATCACTATGCCCTGAGCATCTTTGGAAAATTTAAATCCGTGGACACAGTGCTGCGGCAGTAACAAAGCCGTACCCCCGGATAGCTGACCCCAGCGTCCATCTAGTTGGAACTTCGCTTCCCCTAGTTCCAGCCACAAAACTTGAAATAATCCGTGGTGCCTATGCGGATGAATCTCCCAATTGTGCAAGCGACTACGTGAGGCAATCGATTCGCAATGAATCAGATCAGGCGCTAGAGACTGAGCATCTTCTCCATATAGCTGGAATACAGGAACACTGGCAGGTATCTTGGTCGAGGCGATCATGTCGGAGTAAAAATACCTAAAAAATCCTTGAAATGTACAAGTTTCTTAAGCGAAAGTCTATTCCTGTTAAGCACTGTTTAGGTCACTATTCCTTAATAATTTCTCTCAATGCGATCGTCGTTCGCACAGCTGGACATCAATTTATGAAAACTCAGGTTGCCATCATAGGCGCGGGCCCCTCGGGCCTTTTACTTGGCCGGCTGCTCGAGCTGCAAGGTATAGACAACATCATCATCGAAACCAAGTCGCCTGATTACGTACTCTCGCGCATACGTGCAGGCGTGCTCGAACAAGGCACGCAGATGCTAATGCGTGAAGCGCAAGTAGGGCAACGCATGGACAGCGAAGGTCATGTGCATGAAGGCTTTGCGTTATCTTTTCTGGGCCGTTTAGAACGCATTGATATAAAAGCGCTAACGGGTGGTAAAACTGTGATGGTTTACGGTCAAACCGAAGTCACTAAAGATTTAATGGACGCACGCAACCTATCGGGCGCTACCAGTTTTTATGAAGCCGATGAGGTCACGCTGCATGATTTTTACAGCGATAAACCCAGTGTTAGTTTTCTAAGTAACGGGCAAAGACTCACCGTGGAATGTGACTATATCGCTGGCTGCGATGGTTTTCATGGAGTCGCGCGTAAATCTATACCCTCGGAGGCTATACGACTGTTTGAGCGCGTCTATCCTTTTGGATGGCTGGGCATACTTTCACGTACTCCGCCCGTATCTGAAGAACTAATCTATGCCAATCATGAACGTGGATTCGCACTATGTAGTATGCGTTCCAGCATGCTGTCGCGGTATTACGTGCAATGCTCGTTAGATGACAAAGTTGAAAATTGGTCAGACCAGCGTTTTTGGGACGAGCTCCGCTTGCGTTTGCCAGAGGCAGCCGCGCAGTCTTTGATTACAGGTCCCTCCATAGAAAAAAGTATCGCGCCGTTACGTAGCTTTGTTGCTGAGCCTATGCAATTTGGCCAACTTTTTTTAGTGGGTGATGCCGCTCACATAGTGCCGCCCACGGGCGCCAAAGGCCTAAACCTGGCTGCTAGCGATGTTTACACTCTCTATAACATTCTGCGTAAACGATACAAAGAGAACCGGCTGGATTTACTAACGAAGTATTCGGAGATCTGCCTGCGCCGCATCTGGAAAGCGGAACGTTTCTCCTGGTGGATGACATCGATTTTGCATAAATTTTCAGACGATGCCTTTAATCAACGCATACAAGAAGCTGAACTCGACTACTACACCAGCTCGCTCGCGGGGCAAACAACGGTCGCCGAAAATTATGTGGGATTACCTTACGAAGCTGTGGAGTAGTCCGCAGGCTCAAACCCACCAGCAATCGGGCATAGTCGCAAGGACACAAATCGGTTAAATTGGGGCTATAGTTTTCTTCAGGAATCCCATGAATCAGCCAGCAACCATTACACCTAGCCCCAACTTGAGTATCAGCGCCCTTAAAGCCAGCTGCTCAGCATGCAGCATGCATCAGCTGTGCTTGCCTATGGGTTTAGGTGAAACGGATATGAAACGACTCGACGCCATTATTGGCCGCCGACGTAAAGTAGCCAAAGATACGCATCTCTATCGCATCGGTGACAAGTTCAGCAATCTTTACGCCATACGACTTGGCCATTTCAAAACATTCCAGGTTAGCCCCTCAGGTGAGCAGCAAGTCACTGGCTTTCAAATGGCCGGTGAGTTATTAGGGATGGACGCGATCAGCACTGAAGACCATCATTGTGATGCCATAGCTCTGGAAGATAGCGAAGTATGTGAAATCCCATTCATACGACTAGAAGAATTATTTGGCAGCATCCCTAGTTTGCTACATCATTTTCATCGCATGATGAGCCAAGAAATCACGCGCGAACAAAATGTCATGCTGTTATTAGGGAATATGCGAGCGGAGCAACGCTTTGCTGCATTTCTAACTAATTTGTCGTCCCGTTATGCCGCACGCGGTTACTCTTCAACGACATTTCAGTTGCGCATGTCGCGCGAAGAAATCGGCAATTATTTAGGACTGACGATAGAAAGCATAAGCCGGTTATTGTCCCGATTAAAAAAACAAGGCCTACTTCGTGTGGCTAATCGTGAAATTGAATTACTCGATCTGACAAAATTACGCGCGCTCGCTGCAGGTACTGAACTTTGTGATTAAAAAATCACCTTATTAGAACGGTGGTTCATTCGATAGTTCAGTACGCAGCATATAAATACTCAGCATGCTCGCCAAAGAGCAAAAGGCCCAGAAAAAGAAAAAACCTAGGGTATAAACCGCAACCGGTGGTATGTCGATATATCCACCCACCAACATCAAATCGGCCGGATCAAATACCGAAAAGAAAAAACCCTCTGCGAGTATCGCCGTTAAAAACGATGGCCACAGTACCGACATCGCTAGTCTTAACATGATCCGATCTCCTTGCGTCGCATACTAGCCTAGTGCTGCAAGGCTGAAATATTTACAGTACTTTCATGCGGCCAGCGCCAGCTGCCCTGCAGTCG
>JAJTGE010000009.1 GCA_021298555.1 Oxalobacteraceae bacterium | reverse complement strand
GAGATCCGCAATAGATCGCGGTGAAAAAGTGTCGTTCATTTCTCCGGTCAAAAACCTCAATCGCACTGTGGGTGCCATGCTCTCAGGTGAGGTCGCGAAAAAATATGGTCATGATGGTTTGCCTGACGACACGATACACATACAACTGCAGGGAACTGCGGGTCAATCTTGCGGCGCTTTTCTGGCGCATGGTGTGACACTCGATTTAGTTGGCGAAGGTAATGACTACGTAGGTAAGGGTCTATCTGGTGGTCGTATCATCGTTCGTCCTAACACGGAGTTCCGAGGCCGAGCTGTAGATAACATCATTATTGGTAACACGGTTTTGTATGGTGCGATTGCCGGCGAAGCTTTTTTCAATGGCGTTGCAGGCGAGCGTTTTGCTGTGCGTAACTCGGGTGCTGTTACAGTCGTTGAGGGCACGGGAGATCACGGTTGTGAATACATGACGGGTGGTACGGTAGTGGTGTTGGGTGAAACCGGACGTAACTTCGCCGCAGGTATGTCAGGTGGTTTGGCGTATGTTTATGATGAGGATGGTAGTTTTTCTCGCAAATGCAATCTCGCCATGGTATCGCTGGATCCCGTGTTGTCTGCCTCTGAACAAGAGTCAACGATTAATCCCTCCATATGGCACAGCCTGGCTCGTAACGGCGATCGATTAACCGACGAAGTGATGTTAAAGGGCTTGATCGAGCGGCATTTCAAATACACAGGCAGTACGCGTGCCAGAACATTACTCGATGATTGGAGTAACGCGCGTACTAAATTCGTAAAAGTTTTCCCAACTGAATACAAGCGAGCCTTAGGCGAAATGTATGCCGCTGCGGCGGCCAAGACCAAAGAAAAAGTGACGACGTGAGTCAGTTCGTAACCTTAGTCATCTTTGTTAAAAAGAAAAGAGAACATATATGGGTAAAGTAACCGGCTTCATGGAATTCCAGCGTCTGCAAGAGGCTAGCGAAGCGCCGCAGTCACGCACTAAGCATTACAAAGAATTTTTGATGCATCTTTCGGATGCCGATGCCAAAGTTCAGGGTGCTCGCTGCATGGATTGCGGCATTCCTTTTTGTAATACCGGATGCCCCGTCAACAACATCATTCCGGACTGGAATGACCTGGTATTCAACGGTCAGTACCGCGAGGCCTTGGATAACCTGCATTCGACCAATAATTTTCCTGAATTTACAGGCCGCATCTGTCCTGCGCCTTGTGAATCGGCATGCACCTTGGGTATTAACGATGATCCCGTGGGTATCAAATCGATAGAGCATTTCATCATCGATAAAGGTTGGGAAAATGGTTGGGTTGTGCCACAACCCGCAGAGAAAAAAACAGGAAAAAAAGTAGCTGTTATTGGTTCTGGGCCGGCGGGTATGGCTGCGGCACAGCAGCTAGCGCGCGTAGGTCATGATGTAACGGTGTTTGAGAAAAACGATCGTGTAGGTGGCCTGCTTCGCTACGGTATTCCAGATTTTAAAATGGAAAAAACACACATCGATAGACGCGTTCATCAAATGCAGGGCGAAGGTGTAAAGTTTCGTACCAGTGTTTTAGTCGGTAAAGACTTGCCCAAAGAGGTACTCAGTCTGGCGAGAGAAACTATGTCGCCCGAGCAGTTAAACAAAGAGTTTGATGCTGTAGTCGTCGCCGGTGGCGCCGAATGGCCGCGTGACTTGCCCGTGCCAGGTCGCGAGCTCAGTGGTGTGCACTATGCGATGGAATTTTTACCACAGCAAAATCGCGTCAATGCTGGAGACAAACTTAAAGAGCAAATCATGGCCACCGGTAAACACGTGGTTGTGATTGGTGGCGGTGATACGGGATCCGATTGTGTTGGTACATCCAATCGCCATGGGGCTGCATCGGTCACTCAATTTGAACTGCTGCCGCAACCTCCCGAAACTGAAAACAAGCCGCTGGTGTGGCCTTACTGGCCAACCAAGTTGCGTACCTCTTCATCGCACGAAGAAGGATGTGAGCGTGACTGGGCTGTTGCCACCAAGCGCCTAGAGGGTAAAAATGGCAAAGTCGAAAAACTGATTGCTGCCCGCGTGGAGTGGAAAGACGGCAAGATGGTTGAAGTGCCCGATTCCGAGTTTGAATTAAAAGCAGATCTTGTTTTGCTGGCTATGGGTTTTGTTTCACCAGTAAATTCTGTACTTGAAGCATTTGGTGTGGACAAGGATGCTCGCGGTAACGCAAAAGCGACGACTGATGGCGAAGGTTGCTACCTGACGTCAGTTCCCAAAGTATTTGCAGCAGGGGACATGCGTCGTGGCCAGTCGCTGGTCGTTTGGGCCATACGCGAAGGTCGCCAGTGCGCACGAGCGGTGGACGAATTCCTAATGGGGTCATCGGTCTTGCCGCGCTGAGTACAGGCGCTGTTCTGACGGGAAAAAAATGCCTGCTACGTTAGCGGGCATTTTTATTTGCTGGTGAGCTATGGATCAGATGTTTAGTGTCAGTATCCTCGCGTAACATGGTTGTGTGAATTACAATCGCGCTTTCTAAGGCTAATAAATTACATCTCTTGTGCCCAACCTAGTAGACATCCGTGACCTGCATTTCGGTTACAACGCGCGGCCCATACTCTCTGGGCTGACTATGCAGTTTCCCAAGGGGGCCGTAGTTGCTGTCATGGGAGGGTCTGGTTCAGGCAAGACCACGGTACTCAGGTTAATCGGTGGTCAGCTGCGCGCACAGTCCGGAGGTTTGACAGTCGATGGTCTGGAAGTCGCCAGCTTGAGTACGCGCGATCTGTTCGCGATGCGCCGGCGCATAGGTATGTTGTTTCAGCACGGCGCCCTCTTTACGGATCTTACGGTATTCGACAATGTCGCCTTTCCGCTCAGGGAAAACACGCGATTACCAGAAACCATGATCCATGATCTGGTACTGATGAAGCTGCATGCAGTTGGGTTATCGAACGCAGCTGCTTTAAAGCCGGCTGAAATTTCAGGAGGCATGGCGCGCCGCGTTGCGCTGGCGCGCGCTATAGCCCTTGATCCACAACTTATTATGTATGACGAGCCGTTTGCCGGACTCGATCCGATTTCTATGGGTGTGACCGCCAATCTCATTCGTAAACTTAATGATGCCTTGGGCTCTACATCCATCGTGGTGTCGCACGATGTACATGAGTCTTTTAGTATTGCAGATTATGTTTATTTTCTTTCACAGGGAAAAATTGTCGCTCACGGTACGCCAACACAGATGCGCGAATCCGATGATCCCTATGTAAAGCAGTTTGTTAATGCCGAAGCCGATGGCCCCGTACCCTTTCACTATCCTGGGCGCAGTATCGCGGAGCAGCTGGGCATGAAAGCGCGGCAATGAATCTGATACTTGATGCGCTAGCTAACCTGGGAGCGACGGTACGAGCTCGACTCGAGGGTCTCGGAGCTGCGGCGCGTACATTTGTCGCATTGATGCTGGCGTCACCCGGAGCCTTTCGGCGGCCACGCCTGATAACTGACCAAGTGCATTTCATAGGCAATTATTCTCTCGTCATTATTGCGGTGTCCGGTTTATTTGTAGGTTTTGTGTTGGGTCTGCAAGGCTATTACACCTTGAATAAATATGGTTCAGAGCAGGCCCTGGGTTTGCTGGTGGCTTTATCGCTGATAAGAGAGCTAGGGCCGGTAGTCACGGCCTTGCTGTTCGCCGGGCGGGCGGGGACGTCGCTGACAGCAGAAATTGGTTTGATGAAAGCAGGGGAACAACTTGCGGCTATGGAAATGATGGCGGTAGACCCAATGACGCGCGTGCTGGCGCCACGGTTTTGGGCTGGTGTAATTTCTATGCCGGTACTTGCAGCCATTTTCAGTGCCGTTGGAGTGTTGGGCGGTTATATTGTCGGTGTGCAGCTCATCGGTGTGGATGAAGGCGCCTTCTGGTCGCAAATGCAGGCCGGGGTTGATGTCTGGGCCGATGTGATGAATGGCGTAATCAAGAGCTTCGTTTTTGGAGTGGCTGTTACCTTCATCGCGCTGTACGAGGGTTACTGTGCCGCACCCACACCAGAGGGCGTGGCGAGAGCGACCACTCGTACGGTTGTTATAGGTTCGTTGATGGTGTTGTGGCTGGACTTCTTGCTCACAGCACTCATGTTTAGTTGAGGAATAAATGCAGCGAAAATCTCTGGATATCTGGGTAGGGCTGTTCGTAATGCTGGGCGCACTAGCTTTAATGTTCCTCGCGCTTAAGGTTGGCAACATGAGCTCTATGAGCTTTGGCCCTAGCTATGCGCTGAAGGCGCGGTTTGACAATATTGGCGGTTTGAAACCACGTGCACCTGTCAAGAGTGCCGGTGTTGTCGTGGGTAGGGTTGAGAGCATTGCATTTGATGACAAAACATTTCAAGCACAAGTCACCATGCGGATTCAGTCGGAGCACCAATTTCCACGAGACAGCTCAGCTAAAATCCTGACCTCAGGTTTGCTGGGTGAACAGTACGTGGGTTTGGAGCCTGGTGGCGAGGTTAAAAATTTCGTAGAGGGTGAGCGTATTAAAAGTACGCAGTCGGCTATCGTTTTAGAGAATTTGATTAGCCAGTTTTTATTTAGTAAGACAGCCGAATCGAGTAGCGGAGAGAAAAAATGACGGGCAAACAACGATTAATCCGATGGTGTGCCATGCTGACGGTGACATTTTTAGTTACTGCATGTGCCACGACCGCGCCCGGGGTGGGTAGTGATCCGCGTGATCCTTATGAAAATTATAATAGATCGATGTTCACATTCAACAAGACAATTGACGACAACGTACTCAAGCCCGTGGCGACTGGCTATGTAAATGTGGTGCCCGCCGTTGTCCGTGAAGCGATAGGTAATTTCTTTGCCAACATAGGTGATGTGTGGACAGCTGCAAACAATTACATGCAAGGTAAGCCCAAGGATGGCACGACGGATTTAGTCCGCGTGATCTTTAATTCCACCATAGGCATTGCCGGCTTGATTGATGTGGCAACACCTATGGGGTTGCCTAAACATGAAGAGGACTTTGGGCAAACGCTCGGGGTATGGGGTGCCAAATCTGGCCCCTATTTCGTTTTGCCTTTGTTCGGACCAAGTACGGTACGAGATGCACTAGCCAAGCCGGTAGATCTCTATGCCGATCCGTTGACGGCATCAAATGACGTTCCCGTTCGTGCTAAAAATACTGGCAGGGCACTTCGTCTTGTCGATGATCGTGCCGCTGTGCTGGACTCCACAGCCATCTTGGAAGGCGCGGCGTTGGATCCTTACCAGTTTTTTCGGGACGCTTATTTGCAGCGTAGAGAAAGCCGTGTGCGTGACGGCAAAGACTGATCGCTGTTGTAGCGGCAACACTCTCCGGACTAGTTTTTGATGGGATTGCCGGGCATTCGGTATCATGCAGTCTACGAGTTGCATAAGCCGGCGCTCCACACCACTAACAAATCCGGACCCCCTATGTTTAAGTTAAGAGTTTTTTGTGTTGGCCTGCTCTCAGCCGGTCTGTTCCTCGCTGGTGAAGCGAGTGCGCAACAAGAAGCCCCGGATGTGCTCGTAAAGCGAATTAGTCAGGAAGTTCTGGACCTGGCCAAAACGGACAAGCAAATTCAGGCAGGTAACCAGCAGCGCATCATGGAAGTTGTTCAGGCCAAGGTTATTCCTCATGTAAATTTTCAGCGCATGACATCACTGGCAGCTGGAAGATTCTGGCGCGATGCGACCCCTGATCAGCAGACCGCGCTCATTTCTGAATTTCGTACCCTGTTGATCTACACCTACTCGGGAGCTATCTCTCAGGTACGTAATCAAGTGCTTGAATTTAAGCCTATGCGTGCTTCACCCGACGACGACGAGGTCGAAGTGAAATCCATGGTGGTCCAGCCACGCGGCGAGCCCATACAGCTGAATTACCGCTTAGAGAAAACAGCAGCGGGCTGGAAAATTTATGACGTGAACATACTTGGCGCCTGGCTGATAGAAACCTACAAGGGCACCTTTGCTTCAGAAATTGGTAAAAATGGCATTGATGGCCTGATCAAAGCACTAGCCGAACGGAACAAGCGGCTCGCTGCCACCCCACCTAAACAAATTAAGAGCTGAAATGAGTTTTGCGCCGACTTCGATCACCATGTCCGATGCGGCTACAGCGCTGCGTAACGGTTTGGAGGCGATAGGGCGGGGCACCGCAACCATTGACCTGACTCAGCTGACTCAATTTGATTCTTCAGCCGTTTCAACGCTACTAGCCTGGCAACGTGCAGCGGATGAAAAAAATGTCCGGTTGCAGCTGGTTGGCCTACCCTCTGGCCTTCTCAGTTTGGCGCAGTTGTACGGCGTGGATGCACTTCTATAAGCCGATACTCTGGCGCTGAATTTAGCTTTGCTTGCGCCTTAGGTCTTGATATTCCCTCCATGACAGCCATTCAGATAGACAAAGTCAAAAAACGCTACGGCTCATTGCAGGCGTTGGACGGCGTGTCGCTCAACATAGACGAAGGCGAATTTTTTGGCTTGCTAGGCCCCAACGGGGCTGGCAAGACCACGCTGATTTCTATCATCGCGGGGCTAGCTCGCGCCGACGAGGGTAGCGTCGTAATCCAAGGTCATGATGTTGTCACGGATTACCGGCGTGCTCGCCAGTGTTTGGGTGTGGTGCCTCAGGAGCTGGTTTTCGATCCTTTTTTTACGGTCCGCGAAACACTGCGCATGCAGTCGGGCTACTTCGGTATACGCAATAATGATGCGTGGATAGACGAGGTCATGCACCACCTGGACTTAACCACCAAGGCCGACAGCAATATGCGCGCTTTGTCGGGCGGCATGAAACGCCGCGTGCTGGTAGCACAGGCACTGGTACACAAGCCGCCTGTCATCATGCTTGATGAACCCACGGCGGGCGTGGATGTTGAATTGCGTCAGACCTTGTGGGATTTCATTGGCCGCTTAAATCGCGAGGGGCATACGGTCGTTCTGACCACGCACTATCTCGAAGAAGCGCAAGCCCTGTGCAGTCGAATTGCCATGCTCAAATCAGGTCGGGTAGTCGCTTTGGATTCAACGGCGGCACTGATACGGCGTATTTCTGGTTCGCAGCTAGTGGTCAAATTATCAGGCGGCAAACTTCCTGCGTCATTGCATGCGCTTGTTTCCCATCCGGATGAACTGGTTGCAGGTGATCAGTACACCTTGCGCGTTACTCACCATGACGAGGTCGAGGGAATACTGGCAACCATACGCGACTCGGGTGCCAAGCTAGAAGATTTGCAACTGCATCAAGCAGATCTTGAGGATGTATTTATTCAAGTCATGGGTGGTAATCAATGACAGGATTTCAGGCTTTATTTATTAAAGAACTGCTACGCTTTTGGAAGGTAGCCACGCAAACGCTGACTGCGCCCATCGTTACCGCCATGCTTTATCTGCTGATTTTTGGCCACGTGTTGGAAGCCCATGTACAAGTTTTTCCTGGAGTTTCCTATACTGCTTTTCTGGTACCTGGATTAGTGATGATGAGCGTATTGCAAAATTCGTTTGCCAATTCTTCCTCGTCGCTGATTCAATCAAAAATTACCGGTAACTTGGTGTTTGTGCTGTTAGCGCCGCTCTCTCACTGGGAAATGTTTGGCGCCTATGTGTTGGCAGCGATGGTCAGAGGTCTGGCTGTGGGATCCGGTGTATTTTTGATCACTGTCTGGTTTGCTCAGCTCTCATTCGTTGCGCCATTTTGGATTATTGTGTTTGCGCTTATAGGTGCTGCCATTCTCGGAACCATGGGTTTGTTGGCTGGAATATGGGCGGAAAAATTTGATCAGCTCGCTGCATTTCAGAATTTTTTAATCGTACCAGCCACGTTTTTGGCAGGTGTTTTTTATTCTGTTCACTCGCTACCCCCATTCTGGCTTGCAGTTTCGCACGTTAATCCGTTTTTTTATATGATTGATGGCTTCCGTTATGGCTTCTTCGGCCATTCTGATGTGCCTCCAGCGACTAGCCTGCTGATAGTTTCGGTATTCTTTGCGGTGTTGGCGGGTATAGCAATACGGCTACTTAAGAGTGGTTATAAATTACGGCATTAATGTTTAGCTTGCTATTGCGATACCCACGTTGTTGAATTTTTTAAAAAAGGTAAACCGTGTTACCCACACCTGAACGAATCAAAGAGTATATTTCCAACGGTCTCGAATGCACGCATGTCGAAGTGGATGGCGACGGCCAGCACTTCACAGCAGTCATCGTATCGCCCGCATTTGTTGGCAAGCGTTCGATACAGCGTCACCAATTGGTGTATGCAGCATTAGGCGACCGCATGCGCGAAGAGATACATGCACTATCGATGAAAACACTGACGCCGGAAGAATATCAGCCGTAATGGATAAGCTTCTTATTACGGGGGGTAAGCGCCTGTCGGGTGAGATTACCGTGTCCGGCGCAAAAAATGCAGCACTGCCTATCTTGTGTGCAGGACTGCTTACGGCAGATACCTTGTCGTTATCGAACGTGCCTAGGCTGCAGGATGTAGCAACGATGCAAAAGCTGCTCATACAAATGGGCCTGTCGGTACAGACCAACGATGGTACAACAGAGTTGTGTGGCCGCGATATTCATCGACTGGAAGCGCCCTACGAAATGGTCAAGACTATGCGCGCATCGATACTTGTATTGGGCCCGCTGCTGGCGCGTTTTGGTGAGGCCAAGGTATCTCTACCTGGCGGCTGTGCCATAGGTTCGCGGCCTGTTGATCAGCACATCAAAGGTTTGCAGGCCATGGGTGCCGAGATACGCATAGAAGCGGGGTACATACATGCGCGCGCAAAAAAACTCAAAGGTACACGCGTCGTGACTGACATGATTACTGTCACAGGCACTGAAAATTTATTAATGGCTGCTACGTTGGCTGAGGGTGAGTCGGTACTCGAAAACGCCGCTCGTGAACCCGAAGTGACTGATCTGGCCAACTTGTTGGTTGCGATGGGCGCGCGCATTGAAGGCATAGGCACCGATTGTTTGCGCGTAACGGGTGTGGACGCTTTGCATGGCGCTGCCCACTCTGTCATCGCTGATCGCATAGAAACGGGTACATTTTTGTGTGCTGTAGCTGCCGTTGGTGGTGATGTAACGCTCAGACATACGCGTGCGGATTTACTTGACGTCGTAGTTGATAAACTGCGTGAGGCTGGTGCCATCATTACCAGTGGTGATGATTGGATACGAGTGCAAATGAGCAGTCGGCCCAAGGCGGTAAATTTTCGAACCACTGAATACCCGGGATTTCCCACGGATATGCAAGCGCAAGTCATGGCATTAAATTGCGTTGCTGAAGGTACTAGCCGCGTGACTGAAACCATATTCGAAAATCGTTACATGCACGTACAAGAATTAAATCGTCTGGGTGCGTTAATAGATATTGATGGCCACACAGCCATCATTAATGGTGTGAATCGATTAATAGGAGCGCCCGTGATGGCGACTGATCTGCGCGCTTCAGCTTCACTGGTAATTGCTGGCTTGGCTGCGGAAGGGCAAACATTAGTGGACCGCATTTATCACTTGGATCGTGGTTACGATCGCATGGAAGCCAAATTATCAGCCGTTGGCGCGGACATACAAAGAATCAAATGACGGATCAGATCATTACACTTGCCCTGTCCAAAGGGCGTATCTTCGAAGAGACACTGCCCTTACTTAAAGCGGCAGGTATCGTTGTTACCGAAGATCCGGAAAAATCGCGCAAATTGATACTGCCTACGAGCGATCCTCAATTACGTGTAGTCATAGTGCGTGCTTCGGATGTGCCCACCTATGTGCAATATGGCGCAGCGGATTTTGGTGTTGCCGGCAAAGATGTACTGCTCGAGCATGGCGGTGAGGGTTTGTATCAACCGATAGATTTGCATATTGCGAAATGCCGTATGTCGGTTGCCGTGCATGCAGGGTTTGATTACGCCAGCGCGGTGCGACAGGGCGCCCGCTTGCGAGTGGCTACGAAATATGTGCAGGTCGCACGTGAGCATTTTGCAGAAAAAGGCGTGCACGTTGATCTAATCAAGCTGTATGGCTCTATGGAATTAGGGCCATTGGTAGGGCTATCTGATGCCATCGTTGATTTGGTGTCTACTGGTAGTACCTTGCGTGCCAATAATTTGGTTGAAGTCGAACACATTATGGACATATCTTCGCGCCTGGTTGTGAATCGAGCTGCGCTAAAACTTAAACGAGAAAAACTCCAATCCATTATTGATGCGTTTGATCACGCTTCACGTAGCGAAAAATAATTTATGTCCGTCGTCATACGCCAACTCGATACTACCGATAGCGATTTCCATCACAAACTGATGGCTGTATTAGCCTTTGAAGCCTCTGAGGACGAGGCGATTGATCGCGTTGCCGCCACGATTATTGCTGATGTTCGTGAGCGCGGAGATGCTGCATTACTTGACTACTCCACCAAGTTTGATCGACTCTCAGCGACCAATATCCAAGCACTCGAGATACCGCGTGCTGAAAGACAAGCGGCATTAGCCAGCTTGCCCGAAGCGCATCGCTACGCCTTGCAGCACGCTGCAGATCGTGTGCGTATGTATCACGAGCGACAAAAAAAAGAATGTGGTTCTGACGGTTTTCTTTTTACTGAAGCCGATGGTACGGTGCTAGGGCAAAAAGTCACAGCCCTCGATAAAGTGGGTATTTATGTCCCCGGCGGTAAAGCAGCGTACCCCTCGTCCGTGTTGATGAATGCGATTCCGGCAAAAGTTGCTGGTGTGGGCGAAATTATTATGGTGGTGCCCACGCCTGATGGGATTAAAAATCAGTTGGTATTAGCAGCGGCTGAAATTGCTGGTGTTGATCGTGTGTTTACTATTGGTGGCGCACAAGCTGTTGCAGCGCTTGCCTACGGTACGGCAACCATACCGCAAGTCGACAAAATAGTTGGTCCAGGTAATGCCTATGTTGCTGCTGCCAAGCGTCGAGTTTTTGGTGTGGTTGGTATCGATATGATTGCAGGCCCGTCTGAAATTCTTATTCTTGCTGACGGCAGCACCGATCCTGATTGGGTTGCCATGGATTTGTTTTCGCAAGCCGAGCATGACGAGCTAGCGCAATCCATACTCGTCTGTCCGGATGAAGATTATTTATCGCGTGTGCAATTGAGCGTGAATACGCTATTGGCGGATATGCCCAGGCGGGATGTGATACGCGTTTCGCTCACTAATCGTGGTGCCTTTGTCAAAGTGCGCGACATGAATGAAGCCTGCGACATTGCAAACACCATAGCTGCTGAACATTTAGAAATTTCAGCGGAACAGCCACAACAGTGGGCCGACAAAATTCGTCATGCAGGCGCTATGTTTTTAGGTAAATTTTCATCCGAGTCGCTGGGTGATTATTGTGCGGGCCCTAATCATGTACTTCCTACTTCGCGCACCGCACGCTTTTCATCACCGCTAGGTGTGTATGATTTTCAAAAGCGCTCATCGATTATTCATGTAAGCCAAGCCGGCGCGCAGACCTTGGGTGCAATCGCTGCTGAACTCGCTTACGGCGAAGGTTTACAAGCACATGCACGCTCGGCTGAATTAAGGCTCAAATAGTTTAACTATGACTGTCAGCAAAAATATTATTCGCGCCGATGTGCGTGCTCTGTCCGCTTACCACGTACCTGATGCATCTGGTTTTGTGAAACTCGATGCCATGGAAAATCCCTACACGCTCTCCCCAGAACTTCAACAGGAATTGGGTCGGCGATTAGGTTCAGCTGCACTCAATCGTTATCCAGTACCTACCTACGCAAATCTCAAGGCTGCTATTTGCGCAAAGCAGGGCGTGCCGTCTGGTTGGGATGTAGTTTTGGGTAATGGTTCAGACGAATTAATCAGCATCGTATCGGTAGCGTGCGCGAAACCGGGTGCGAAAGTGTTGGCACCGGTGCCAGGCTTCGTTATGTATGCCATGTCCGCCCAATTTGCGGGTCTGGATTTTATCGGCGTGCCGCTAAACAACGATCTCACACTTAATCTGCCAGCCATGCTGGCGGCAGTGCGTGAGCATCGTCCTGCGATAACGTATCTGGCCTATCCCAACAACCCAACCGGTAATTTGTTTGATGCGCAGGCGATGCTGGAGATTATTCGCGAAGTGGGCGACACAGGATTAGTGATTGTGGATGAGGCTTACCAGCCCTTCGCTGGAGATAGTTTTATGTCCAAGCTGCCTGAGTTTGAGAATTTAATCGTCATGCGCACCGTCTCCAAACTTGGTTTGGCTGGCATACGCTTGGGGTACATGTCGGCCTCTAAAGCGCTTCTGGCTGAATTCGATAAAGTTCGCCCGCCCTACAACATCAATGTACTCACCGAAGTTACTGCCGCCTTTATGCTTGAGCATACAGAGGTGTTGGATAAGCAGGCAGCCGCAATACGATCAGAGCGTGAACAATTATTGTCGCGTCTGGCAGACGTGGCCGGCGTCGAGGCGTTTCCTTCGGCGGCAAACTTTATTCTGTTTCGTGTTACCCAAGCGGGCTTAACGGGCACCCAGGTATTCGAGCGCCTACTAGAACACAAGGTGTTGGTTAAAAATGCCGGTAAAATGCATGCTTTACTTGATAACTGCTTGCGGGTGACCGTAAGCACTCCGGCAGAGAATGCACTTTTTCTCACGGCCCTTAAATCTAGTTTGTATTCTTAAAATTACTCCAGCCATGGCACGCACAGCAGAAGTCGTCCGCGATACCAACGAAACCCAGATTCGGGTAGCCATCAATATCGATGGAACTGGTCAGCAAAAACTCAATACTGGCGTTCCCTTCCTCGATCACATGCTCGACCAGATCGCGCGTCATGGCTTGATTGACCTTGATATCAGCGCCAAAGGTGATTTGCACATTGATGCTCACCATACTGTGGAAGATGTGGGTATCACTTTAGGACAGGCGTTTGCCAAAGCTATGGGCGACAAAAAAGGCATACGCCGCTATGGTCATGCTTACGTACCGCTAGATGAGGCCTTGTCGCGGGTTGTTATTGATTTTTCTGGCCGCCCTGGGCTTGAGTTTCACGTACCTTTCAAGCGCTCGATGATAGGCAGCTTCGATGTGGATCTCACACACGAGTTTTTTCAGGGCTTTGTGAATCATGCCCTGATGACCCTGCATATTGATAATCTGCGCGGTGAAAACGCTCACCATCAGTGCGAGACAGTGTTCAAGGCATTTGGCCGCGCATTGCGTATGGCTGCCGAACTTGATGCTCGCGCCGCTGGCACCATTCCCTCGACCAAAGGTAGCCTCTAAGAACAGCTTGCTCGGCGGCTCACTATGCCGCGCAAGCGCCAAGCGAATTCATGAATAAGATAGTAGTGGTTGATTACGGCATGGGTAATTTGCGCTCGGTAGCGCAGGCGTTAATGCATGTCGCGCCAGACGCGGAGGTCACCGTTTCCAGTCAGGCCGATGCCATATATGCCGCCGATCGCATCGTATTGCCGGGCCAGGGAGCCATGCCTGACTGCATGCAGTCCTTGCGTGCGTCGGGTTTGCTGGAAGCCCTAATGGAGGCAGTTGTTAATAAGCCTTTGTTTGGCGTGTGCGTCGGCGAGCAGATGCTGTTTGATGCGAGCGAAGAAGGCGACGCCCAGTGTCTGGGCCTCATGCCAGGTAAAGTGGTGAAGTTTCAGCTAGAAGGCCAGCACCAACCGGATGGCTCGCGGTTTAAAGTCCCGCAGATGGGCTGGAATCAGGTCAAGCAAGTTCAGCCCCATCCTTTGTGGGACGGAGTTGCAGAGAACAGCTATTTTTATTTTGTTCACAGTTATTATGCGGTACCCGATCAAACGGATCACGCACTGGGCGAAACTGTTTACGGTTTGCCATTTTGCTGCGCCGCGGGACGGGATAATATTTTTGCCACTCAATTTCATCCCGAAAAAAGTGCTGCTGCTGGTTTGCAGTTGTATAAAAATTTTGTACATTGGAATCCCTGAGCATAGGCACAAACGTTTTTCACTAACCCGACCATTACTTCACTGATCCCACAGTAGCCATGCTGCTCATACCCGCTATCGACCTCAAAGACGGCCAGTGCGTCCGCCTTAAACAAGGTGACATGGACCAAGCGACCGTGTTCTCCGAAGACCCAGCCGACATGGCGCGCCACTGGTTGCAACAAGGTGCTAGACGCTTGCATTTGGTGGATTTGAATGGCGCGTTTGCGGGCAAGCCCAAAAACGAGCCAGCGATTAAATCCATAGTCGCTGCAGTGCGTGAGTACGCACTTGAGTACGATTTGGATGAGATACCCATACAGTTAGGTGGCGGTATACGCGACTTAGACACCATTGAGCGGTATCTGGATGGTGGTCTCACCTACATCATCATCGGAACAGCGGCGGTGAAAAATCCAGGATTTCTTCACGATGCCTGCAGTGCATTCCCGGGACAAATAATTGTCGGCCTCGACGCCAAGGATGGAAAAGTAGCCACCGATGGCTGGAGTAAATTATCGGGTCACGAAGTCATCGATCTGGCGAAAAAATTTGAAGATTACGGCTGCGAAGCGATTGTATATACCGACATCGGCCGCGACGGCATGATGAAGGGTGTCAATATTGAAGCTACCGTCAAGCTGGCGCAAAGCATGACCATTCCCGTTATTGCTTCCGGCGGCGTGCACACTATTAAAGATGTGGAAGAATTGTGCGCGGTTCAGGACGAGGGCATACAGGGAGTGATCTGTGGTCGTTCGATATACGAAGGAACCCTGGATCTGCAGCAGGCACAAGACCGTGCCGATTTTCTTACCGGTGAGATCGGCGAAGAAGACTGAGATGACACTTGCCAAGCGCATTATTCCCTGTCTGGATGTGACTGCCGGGCGGGTGGTCAAGGGTATAAATTTCGTCGAGTTACGCGATGCGGGCGACCCCGTAGAGATTGCTCGTCGCTACGATGAGCAAGGCGCTGACGAAATCACCTTTTTAGATATCACCGCCTCATCGGACGATAGAGATTTAATCCTTCATATCATCGAGGCAGTGGCTTCCCAAGTATTCATTCCGCTTACCGTTGGTGGTGGTGTGCGCGCTGTTGACGATGTGCGCCGATTACTTAATGCGGGTGCTGATAAAGTCAGCATCAACACATCGGCCGTAACCAATCCTCAATTGGTTTTCGACGCGGCCAAAAAATATGGCTCGCAGTGCATCGTGGTGGCAATTGATGCCAAGCGCAGCCAGGCGGGCCACTGGGAAGTATTTACCCACGGTGGGCGCAACGCGACTGGTCTGGATGCAGTTGAATGGGCGTGCAAAATGCAGTCATTAGGTGCGGGTGAAATTCTGCTTACCAGTATGGATCGTGATGGAACCAAATCTGGATTTGATCTTTCTTTAACGCGTGCAGTCTCAGACGCGGTATCGATACCCGTCATAGCCTCCGGTGGTGTCGGTGGGCTTCAGGATTTGGCCGATGGTATTGTTAAGGGACATGCTGATGCAGTACTTGCGGCAAGTATTTTTCACTACGATCACCACAGCGTAGGCGAGGCCAAGCAGTTTATGGCTGCGCAAGGTATTCCAGTGAGGCTCGCATGACAGCAAGTGCAAAATGGCTAAATCGTATCCATTGGGACGAGAACGGTTTAGTCCCCGTCATCGCCCAGGAAAAAGATTCGAATGATGTGTTGATGTTTGCGTGGATGAATCGTGATGCCCTGGCGCGCACGGTAGAGCTGGGGCAAGCGGTTTATTGGAGTCGCTCACGCAAAAAGCTCTGGCATAAAGGAGAGGAGTCAGGACATTTTCAACAGGTCCATGAGATGCGTCTCGATTGCGACGAAGATGTCTTGCTATTAAAAGTCACACAGGTGGGAAATCTTGCTTGTCATACGGGTCGGCATTCCTGTTTTTTTCAAAAATTAGAAAACCCCGATGGGCAGCCTGAATGGGTCGCAGCTGACCCTGTACTCAAGGCACCGGAAGACATTTACAACAAACAAAAATGAGCGATATCCTGCACCGTTTGGCTGAGATCATCGAGTCGCGTAAGCTAGAAGCTGGTGGCGACCCCGAAAAATCCTACGTCTCACGCCTGTTTCAAAAGGGTGATGATGCGATACTGAAAAAAATTGGTGAAGAGGCTACCGAGACGGTGATGGCGGCCAAGGATGCCAGAAACAGTGGCGAGGCTAGCAAGCTGGTTTATGAATGTGCTGACTTGTGGTTTCATTCATTGATCATGTTGGCTCAGTTTGATCTCACGCCACAGCAAGTATTTGATGAATTGGCCAGGCGCGAAGGTTTGTCGGGTATCGAAGAAATGGCCAACCGAAAACTGCAGCAGCGTGAAGCATCAGAGCGGTCCGATTGAGCTCTGTAAACGCTTTTTGCCAGCGATAGGCTAGTGAGATAACCTCTGAGCACCATATAACTACTGATAAACAGGAGCTTGAGCGTGGATAGCTGCATTTTTTGCAAGATTGTTGCAGGTACCATTCCTGCCAAAAAGGCCTACGAAGACGACGATATGATTGCTTTTCACGATATCAATCCCGCAGCGCCTGTCCATTTTTTGATCGTGCCAAAAGAACACATACCCACATTGGCAGATTGTGGTGATAAACATCAGGCTTTGTTAGGTAAAATGATGCTATTGGCACCCAAACTGGCACAGGAACTTGGCGCAGGCTATGAAAACGCCGAGGATGGTCCTGATGGAGGGTTTAAGGCCCTGTTCAATACAGGTCCTGACGGCGGTCAGGAGGTGTACCATCTGCATCTACACGTCATGGGCGGTTCGCGTCCATGGAAGGGTCAGCGCTAATTGGGTTGGGTTTTACGGAGTAATCCTAGGAGAAAAGTATGGGTTCGTTCAGTATTTGGCACTGGGTTATCGTGCTTGTTATCGTGATGCTGGTTTTTGGTACCAAGAAACTAGGCAATATTGGTGGAGATCTTGGCAAGGCCGTTAAGGGATTTAAGGACGGTGTCAAAGGCAGCGAAGAGGAAAAAGCCGCCGCGCCTGCCGCACAGGTTGCCGAAAAAACCACCATCGACGTTGAAGCTCGCGAAAAATCCAAGAGCTAATAGTGCCCGCCTTTGCAACGGTCGCGTTGACCGCGACCGTTTGATTTGCCATTTCCAGAGCTTCTAATCCCATGATTGACCTAGGCCTCACCAAACTTGCCCTGATCGGTGCGGTCGCTCTGGTTGTGATCGGGCCTGAGAGATTGCCTGCAGTGGCACGCATGGCCGGAACGCTTTTCGGGCGTGCGCAGCGCTACATCAGCAACGTCAAGGCGGAAGTGAACCGCGAAATGCAAATGGATGAACTGCGCAAAATGCAGGACAACATAGTCAGTTCTGCAAACGAATTAAACAAAACAGTCGCTGACGATATTGCAGAAGCAGAGCAAGACTTCTCCCAGGCCATTGCAGAAGCGAATCAGGCTTTTATCGGCGTCCATGAGGGACTGCGAGTACCTAGCGAAAGCGAAATCGCTTCCAAACAGCGAGATTTTCGCAAAAAGAAATTGACTCAGAATTCTTCGTTGCCCATGTGGTTCAAGCGTACAACGGGACGTAAAACTCGTGTCATGTCGGCGGCCGCACGCGTGGCTCGGTACCGCCCTGGTCGCAGCAAGCCAGCAAGGTTTTTCAGTTAAGGAACCACTAATTAAAAAACGCGCAGTTTCGCAAGTCATTGATCGAAGCCAATCCCTTGACGCATCAGGCCCGCATCGTATAGCTGCGCTAACTCACCGTAAACTCACAATAAATTAGCATCTCCCTAAATGTCAGAAGATAATTTTTCCGGTCTTAAAGATAATTTTATTTCCCATCTGGTTGAATTGCGGACTAGGTTGGTGCGCGCCTCAGCCGTCGTGTTAGTTGTGTTCATCGTTTTGTTTACAGTTTGGCCGGGTGCCGCGGCCATTTACGATATGTTGGCTCAACCTATGATGAATGCCTTACCCGAAGGCTCGAAGATGATAGCCACCGGGGTG
Organism: Oxalobacteraceae bacterium; assembly: GCA_021298555.1. Classification (GTDB taxonomy): domain Bacteria; phylum Pseudomonadota; class Gammaproteobacteria; order Burkholderiales; family Burkholderiaceae_D; genus Pernthalerella. The sequence continues at coordinate 20,555 of JAJTGE010000009.1, read as the reverse complement.
ATCACGCCGTTCATGGTGCCTATGAAAGTCACGCTGATGATGGCACTCATGATTTCCCTGCCGTGGGTACTTTATCAGGCATGGGCATTTGTGGCGCCTGGACTCTATATGCATGAAAAGCGGTTAGTGGCACCGCTTATCATTTCATCGTCATTGCTTTTTATACTAGGCGTATGGTTTTGTTATTACTTTGTTTTTGGCACCGTTTTTAAATTCATCAATGACTTTGCTCCCAAATCGATTTCGGTCGCGCCAGACATAGAGAATTATCTCGATTTTGTGTTGACTATGTGTCTGGCATTTGGCCTAACCTTTGAGGTGCCAGTCGTGGTGGTAGTGTTGGTACGTATGGGTTTGGTTACGGTAGAAAAGCTCAAAGCCATACGTCCTTATGTGATAGTAGGAGCCTTTGTGATCGCTGCAGTGGTTACGCCACCAGACATCATGAGCCAGTTATTCCTCGCTATACCTTTGTGTTTGTTATACGAGGTTGGCCTGCTTTTAGCGCCGTTATTTGAGCGAGCGACGAAGGCTCCGGAAGAACCGGCCTAAAGTCTTTAAATACAAACACCAATTACAAAGTAGGACCAGTAGCCCGCAGCCATTTCACGAGGGGCGCCACTATTTTGAAGTCTTCTATTAGCCGTTTCGGTAAAGTCGACGGCGCCATGTTACGTATACTGATTTCACGCCAAGCAACATAGCTTTTCAATTTCAAAGCATCTGCATGCGGTTCGTCGACATCGAAACCTTTAGGCATGCGCACCGTTTTATCTTCCTGAACTAGTCCACCAAAAACAGAATTGATCGCTGCATTTTTACTGAGCTTGCGAAAGCCGTTAGTATCGTTCGCCAGATGATTGCGTATCGCACGCAGTCTATCCGCGGGCGGTCGGTATTCACCGCCAGCGATCAGCATATTGCCTCGGGCATCGATATGAAAATAATAAGCAGGACCGCCACCCTGGCTGGGTTTTTTTAAGCCGGTTGGCGTGATTGCGGCTGAGAATGTGGTTTTGTAAGGAGGACGACCACGGGCAAATCGTAAATCACGGTTAACGCGGAAGAGTGCTTTTTTAGGGTTGCATGCTGCTATGGCAGGATCGAAGCGAGTGATTTCAGTAATCAGCCCTGTTACGAGTTCAAGTAACTCAGCGCGTAGTATGTCGTAACGCGGTTTGTTCATCACAAACCATGCGCGATTATTGTTTTCCTCGAGTTCGCTTAAGAACTGAACCAGATCGCGCAGATGCATAACCTATTCGCCTTCAGGTAAACGCGGCTGTTTCATGCGCGGTCGGCGGCCTACAGTTAAATCGAGCACTGTTTCACGTGACTTGCGTAATACAGTGACTTTGACTTTTTCCCCAGGATTTAACTGGGCCACCAGGTTGAGCATGGACACCGTATCAGTGACGGGTTTGTCAGCCACCGATATCAAAATATCGCCGGGCTTTACACCGGCTTTATCGGCAGGCCCACCCTTTAAGACACCCGCGATGATGGTGCCTGAAGATTTTTGCAGACTAAAACTTTCCGCCAGTTCAGGCGTAATGTCTTGAGGTTCGACACCTATCCATCCACGCACCACCTGACCATTTTTGATAATGGCATCCATCACGGTTTTTACGGTGGTTACGGGAATCGCAAACCCTATTCCAAGTGAGCCACCGCTACGCGAATAGATAGCAGTATTAATACCGAGTAAATAACCTTGCGTATCTACCAAAGCACCGCCGGAATTTCCTGGATTAATGGCCGCATCTGTCTGTATAAAATTTTCGAAGGTGTTGATGCCTAGGTGATTGCGGCCCAGAGCAGAGACTATCCCCATAGTGACTGTTTGGCCAACGCCGAATGGGTTGCCTATGGCAAGCACCACATCACCGACTTTGATACCGTCAAGGCGCCCCAGAGTAATGGACGGCAGCCCAGACAAATTGACTTTAATGACAGCGAGGTCCGTATCCGGGTCAGTACCCACCAGCTTTGCAGGAACTTTACGGCCGTCAGCCAGCGCTACTTCAATTTCATCCGCCGCTTCAATCACATGGTTGTTGGTGAGTATGTAGCCTTCAGGGCTGATGATAACGCCCGATCCGAGGCTGAACTGGCGCTCGTCCTGTCCAAAGCCGTCGCCAAAAAAACGTCGAAATAAAGGATCATTGTTAAACGGGTGGGCTGATTGTTTTGCTTCCTTGGTCGTGAAGATATTGACTACCGCAGGCATAGCCCGCTGTGCCGCTTCTCGGTAAGTGGCCTGAGAGGTAACGGGGCCGGAAGCCTCAAGTATGGGAACCCGAGTGGATTCAATGCGGGCCGATGAATTAGTGCGAGCCAGCCACTCAGGCTTTAGGGTCGCTACAATGAACCAAAGCGCCAGGGCAATGGTGACAACCTGCGCAAAAAGCAACCAGAGACGACGCATACTAAGTAGGAAGAGCCTAAGGGAAAGAAATGAATTCAACGATAGTACAACGCGAGGAGCTGACAAAATTTATCGCCAGTGAACTCGATATTACTCGTTTTCGAGATTATTGCCCAAACGGGCTACAAGTTGAGGGAAAAAACCAAATTGGTTTGATTATTAGTGGCGTGACAGCCAGCATCGCGCTGTTGGAGGCGGCAATTGCATCGGGTGCTGATGCGGTGATCGTCCATCATGGCTATTTTTGGCGTGGAGAAGATGCGCGAGTAGTTGGTCAATTAAAGCGTCGTCTGCATCTTTTACTAGAACACGACGTTAATTTGTTTGCATATCACTTGCCACTCGATTCACATGCTGTAATTGGAAACAATGCGCAATTGGGTAAGCTACTTGGATTTCAGGCTAGCTCGCGATTCGGGGATCAAGAGATAGGTTGGTTGGGTGATATTCAAAGCAGTGTAAAAACAGTAGGAGAGCTTGCGCGTTTAATCGAAACGAAATTAGGTAGAGCACCCATGCTCGTGGGTGATGCGCAGCAGCCGGTAAGGAAAGTAGCGTGGTGTACAGGTGCTGCACAAACCTTGTTTGCTGATGGTATTGCCGTGGGAGCTGACGTGTATATAAGCGGTGAAATTTCTGAGCAAACTGTTCATTTATCGCGTGAGTCAGGTATACCTTATTTAGCTTGCGGTCATCATGCAACAGAGCGCTATGGAGTGCAGGCACTGGGCGAACATGTGGCGCAACACTTTGGTATTCGTCACCAATTTATTGACATACCTAATCCTGTGTAAAGAAAAATTTCGTTTTTAAAGAATTGCAAATAACAATCTAAAAATTAATTGACGTTACCCAATTGATGTATGTCCTCAAATTATTTTTTTATTCAAATTAAGGAGAGGTTGATTTAATAAAACTATCTTTTTTGTTTTATAAATATTTCTCTGTGTTGTATTCATAGTGTAGTAATAAAAAAATTTCCTGATTGATCAGAATAATTTTTTGAAGCGGCAGAAAAAGTTTAATTCCTACTTTGGGAACTAAAGTGCCGCGAATGTCCACGGATGAGATTCTTGTTAGCTTGGTTAAGTGTTCATCATGCGTTGTATCTCGTCTGGCCGTGCCCGAGTAATGGTTGTGGAAGATGATGCCGTTACTCGTCGTCTTCTTTGTAATGCAATTGAGCAGGAATCGTCGCTTGTCCTCGCCGGAGCTTGTGACACAGTTGCCTGTGCCTTGCTGTGGCTAAAATTAAATCAATGCGATTTGCTACTAACTGATCTTGGATTCCCGGACGGATCGGGCTTGTTGATTATCGATGCATGTCAACGATTAAATCCCCAGGCAGATATTATGGTTATCACTATGTCCAGCGATGAGGACAAAGTCTTAGCCTGTATAGAGGCAGGCGCATCTGGCTACGTTCTAAAGGAAGCAGGCCACCAAGAAGTGCTGCGTGCGGTCTTGGAAGTGCTTAATGGCGGCTCACCCATCAGTCCGATGATTGCTCGAAAAGTACTCACCCGCATGCGTTTGCAGCGCACGCTTGCAGCGGGACCAGTAGCTTCAGGTTGGACTTCGCTTACACGACGAGAGGCGGCGATTTTGCAACTCATTGCGCGTGGCAGCTCTTATGCAAAAGTTGCCAGTGCACTTGGCCTGTCTATAGGAACCGTACAAACCCATATCAAGCACATTTACGGCAAACTTTCGGTCCACTCAAGGTCAGAGGCCGTTTATGAGGCGCGCCGCCGTGGCCTGCTTGCAGTCGATGAGCCCATTGCCGATAGGCAGGCATAGCTCGTTTATGTCTATTTTCAAATAAGTATCAAAGCAGGTAGAGCCCATATATTTTTGTTTTCAAATAAGCACTGCAAGAGTGTTTCTACACGCTCTTGATCATGAGTGTTTTCTCCACTTTTAGGCTTTCTTGGGTTTCTTTGAAAGAAAAAAGCTGCTCCGCTATAATGGTGGGTTGAGGGAAGTTTCCGACAAATTTTGCAATTTCATTGATTGGGGTTGTTATGAGTGACGAAAATCAGGTCGATACAGGTCGCCGCGGCCTGCTGGTCGCAACCTGTGCTGCCGGCGGTGTTGCAGGCTTGGCTGCCACTACTGCTTTTGTGTCTACCTTTGAGCCTTCCGAACGCGCTAAAGCTGCGGGCGCGCCAGTTGAGATCGACATTGCTGACCTGAAGCCAGGTGAGATGAAAACTGTCGAATGGCGTGGTAAACCAGTTTGGGTTATTAAACGCACCCCGGACATGGTTTCTTCATTAAAGAAAACAGACTCGTTGGTGGCCGATCCCAAATCCGAACGCAACGCCGATGACCTCACCCCGGCTTACGCTCGCAACGAATACCGTTCTATCAAACCAGATATATTGGTCGCCGTAGGTATTTGCTCGCACTTGGGCTGTTCACCAAGTACTAAATTTCAAACCGGTGCTCAACCCTCTTTACCTGACGACTGGGTAGGTGGTTTTTTATGTCCCTGCCACGGCTCTACATTTGACTTGGCTGGTCGCGTTTACAAAAACAAACCTGCGCCGGATAACCTTCAGGTTCCTAGGCATATGTACCTCAGCGATACCCGAATCGCAATTGGTAAAGACGAGAAAGGCGAGGCTTGATCATGGCATTTGTCGAGAAAAAACTACCTGCTGATGCACCCATTGCTCAAAAAGCTTTAGGCTGGGTTGACGACCGTTTTCCGCTGACTAAACTTTGGAACGATCAGTGGGGCAAGTACTATGCTCCTAAGAATTTCAACTTCTTTTATTTGTTCGGATCACTGGCCGCATTGGTCTTGGTAATACAGATAGTCACAGGTATTTTTCTGGTCATGAATTACAAGCCAGATGCCAACCTCGCGTTTGCATCGGTTGAATACATCATGCGCGAAGTACCGTGGGGCTGGCTGGTTCGATACATGCACTCTACTGGGGCTTCTGCGTTTTTCATTGTGGTTTATCTCCACATGACGCGCGCCTTGTTGTACGGCTCGTATCGCAAGCCGCGTGAATTGATTTGGCTGTTTGGAGTTGCAATTTTTCTGTGCCTGATGGCCGAAGCATTTTTTGGTTATCTCCTGCCATGGGGACAAATGTCCTATTGGGGCGCTCAGGTTATCGTTAACCTTTTTGGTGCTATTCCCTTTATTGGCCCTGATCTCTCATTGTGGATACGCGGCGATTATGTCGTTTCGGATGCCACCCTGAATCGCTTCTTTTCGTTTCATGTAATCGCGATTCCTTTGGTTTTGTTAGGTCTGGTTGTTGCTCACTTGATTGCTTTGCACGAAGTGGGTTCCAACAATCCTGATGGTATTGAAGTCAAAGATAACTTGGGTCCAGACGGTCATGGTGTTGATACGATTCCGTCGCATCCTTATTACACGACCAAAGATATGTTCGGGGTCTCGTTGTTCTTATTCATTTTCACGGCAGTGGTTTTCTTTGCTCCTGAAATGGGCGGCTACTTCATCGAATATAACAATTTCATACCTGCTGACCCACTGAAGACGCCGTCACACATTGCGCCAGTTTGGTATTTCACGCCGTTCTATTCGATTCTGCGTGCAACCACATCGCAATTTATGTCAGCGTTGATCTTAGGTGTGGCCGGTTATGCCGCACTCATTGTGCTCAAGACTAAATTGCCTCAGCTAATCAAAAATGCTGTGATGGGAATCGCCTTAGTGGTTGTTATCTCTATGCTGGTATTGGATGCGAAGTTTTGGGGTGTGGTGTTAATGGGTGTGTCAGTTTTGATTTTGGCAGGAATGCCATGGTTAGATCTCTCGCCTGTTAAATCCATACGCTACCGCCCGGATTGGCACAAGATTGTTTACATCACATTTGGTATTACGTTTCTTATCCTTGGATATCTCGGAGTGCAGGCGCCGACAGCTATAGGTACATTGGTGTCCCAGATTTGCACTTTCATCTACTTTGGATTTTTCATGTTAATGCCTTGGTGGAGCCGGATGGGAGAGTTTAAGCCCGTGCCAAGTCGCGTGACCTTTCAGCCGCACTAAGTCGCAAAAGGAAAACAGGAATGAAACTGCTTAAACAAGTTCTTGCGACAATGGTATTAGTGCCTTTGCTGGCCGTCGCTTCCGAGGGTGGCTATCCGCTAGATCGTGCCCCTGACCGTGGGAATGATTTGTCCGCTCTTCAAAATGGCGCACGTTTATTCGTCAACTATTGCCTAAACTGTCACTCGGCATCATTAGTGCGTTACAACCGCCTGCGTGACATAGGTCTCTCAGACGATCAGATACGGGCCAACTTACTTTTTACCTCTGAAAAAGTGGGTGATCTCATGAAGGTGAGCTTGTCTGAAAAAGACGCGAAAGCTTGGTTTGGTGCGGCTCCTCCTGATCTATCAGTGATTGTTCGTGCCAAATCATCTGGTCAAGGCTCAGGCGCTGATTACGTCTACACCTATTTGCGCACTTACTACAAAGATCCTTCGCGCGCGACTGGATGGAACAACCTTGTTTATCCTAACGTCGCAATGCCGCACATCCTTTGGGAATTGCAAGGTGTTCGCAAAGCTAAATTTATTGAAGAGAAAGATCCTCACGATCCGGCAAAAACAATTCACAAGTTTGAAGGATTTGAGCAAATCAAACCCGGAAAGCTGAGTTCACGCGCTTATGACACAGAAATCGCTGATTTGGTTGGTTTCATGTCTTGGATGAGCGAGCCGGTAAAAAACAAGCGTCAGCAACTCGGTGTGTGGGTGTTGCTTTTCATGTCTATTTTGGTGTTTCTAACCTGGCGTTTGAACGCGTCTTTCTGGAAAGAAGTCAAATAACAGGTTCTGTTTTGTCGTACCCTGCAAGATGTTTTGATTTAAAACAAAAACAGGCTTTAGCCAAAAGCAGAATATTCGTCAGCAGGGTGAGGCGGTCGCCGTCTCACCCTCTTTGTTTCCAAGGAACTGTAAAAATGATGGTTCTCTACTCGGGCACAACGTGCCCATTTTCCCAACGCTGCCGTTTAGTCCTCTTTGAAAAAGGAATGGACTTCGAAATTCGCGACGTGGATTTATTTAACAAGCCTGAAGATATTTCGACCATGAATCCGTATGGTCAGGTTCCGATACTTGTCGAACGCGAATTGATTTTGTATGAGTCCAATATCATCAACGAGTACATCGATGAGCGTTTCCCGCATCCCCAATTAATGCCGGCAGACCCCCTCATGCGCGCCCGTGCACGCTTGATGTTGTTTAATTTCGAAAAAGAACTCTTTGTTCACGTGCACACCCTGGAGAACGAAAAATCACGTTCAGCAGAGAAAAACCACGAAAAAGCTCGTAATGAAATTCGCGACCGCTTAACTACCTTGGCGCCATTATTTCTGAAAAATAAATACATGCTCGGCGAAGAATTTTCTATGCTGGATGTAGCCATTGCACCATTGTTGTGGAGACTTGATCATTACGGGGTCGAGCTGTCAAAAACAGCGGCGCCATTGATGAAATATGCTGAGCGTATCTTCTCGCGTCCAGCCTACATCGAGGCACTGACGCCGTCAGAAAAGGTAATGCGCCGATAAATGATTGCCGCAGTCTGAGCGATTTATGTCCGAAACCTCAACCAAACCCTATTTGCTGCGTGCTTTGTATGAGTGGTGTACCGACAACGGGTACACCCCTTATATAGTGGTGACAGTTGATGCGAGAACCCGAGTGCCTGAAGAATTTGTCAAGAACGGCGAGATAGTTCTTAACATTAGCTTTGATGCTACAGGCAACCTTAAAATGGATAACGACTTTATCCACTTTAAGGCGAGGTTTGGTGGCGTGGCGCGCGAGATAGAGCTGCCTGTAGAAAACGTTAGCGCTATTTATGCTCGTGAAAATGGTCAAGGTATGGCCTTTGAGGTCAAACGTGAAGAGCAGCAAGAGCGTAAGAAAAAATCAGAATCCAAGAAATTGCAGACAGCTAAACTGAGTACCGATTCGGACCGGTCCCCCGGTACACCCATACTCACTTCTGTTGTTGCTACCACCTCGACTAGAAGCGATGATGACAAACCTGACCCTGATCCACCAAAGAAGCATGGTAAACCCAAGCTCACCCGGATTAAATAACGTATAATTCTGTGTGTTTTTAAAGCCGGCTTAGCTCATCTGGTAGAGCACTTGATTTGTAATCATGGGGTAGCGGGTTCAAGTCCTGCAGTCGGCACCAAATACAAAAAGCCCGGAATCTTAACGATTCCGGGCTTTTTTCTTTTGGATAGTCTGGCCTTGTGAGCTAATGTCGTCCGCCCCGTGCCAGATCAATTAGCAGCAGCGCGCTATCCTTCCTTTGCCGCCATACCGAGCTTCTTGCCGTTCACGGAAAAATTCTTCGTAGCTCATAACCGTTTGCTCAGGATGAGTTATCTGCATGTGATTAAGATAATTATCGTAGTCGGGCAAACCGACCATCAGCCTGGCGGTCTGTCCAAGATAGGCACCCAGCTTACTTAATTCGTCTAGCATGATGTTATTAGTCTCAGTAAGTTACGCACTGGCAGAGCCCAGCGGGGTAGAGGCATCGGCTTCCGTAGTGCTCGGTTGAGTGTCTCGCAATGCCTGTATACAAGCGCGTACGCCAAAGAACAGTACAGACAACAAGACTGCAATAAAAATCGCAGCTAAGCCGGCATCAATATAGTCATTCATAATTATCTGCTGCATCTGAGCCGCCGATTTTGCAGGAGCCACTATCAAGCCCTCTGCAGCTGCAGCTTCGAACTTGCTGGCATGTGCAAGAAAACCGATACGTGGGTTTTCATGAAATAATTTTTGATAACCCGCTGTCAGCGTACAAATCAAAAGCCAGGCGGTAGGCACCATGGTTACCCACGCAAATTTTTCACGCTTGAGTTTGAATAGCACAACGGTCGCTAGGATTAAAGCAATTGCCGCTAGCATTTGATTTGAAATTCCAAACAAAGGCCACAGCGTGTTGATGCCTCCCAATGGATCAATCACCCCTTGATACAGGAAGTAGCCCCAGGCAGCAACGCACAACAGCGTGGCAATGATATTCGAGGCGAGTCCATGAATATTTTTGAAGGAGGGGATCAGGGTGCCTATGAGATCTTGCAACATGAAACGTCCAACCCGAGTACCCGCATCCACGGCTGTCAGAATAAACAAGGCCTCAAACAAGATTGCAAAGTGATACCAGAAAGCCATCATCGCCTGACCACCCAACACAGAGGCAAAAATACTTGCCATACCAACGGCTAGCGTTGGAGCGCCACCGGTACGCGAAATGATGGTTGTTTCGCCGACATTGGCAGCGGTTTGTTGCAGCATTTCAGGCGTAACCAGAAAACCCCACTGGCTAATCGCCGCTGCCGCGCTCTCTGGGGTAGTGCCTATTAGCGCTGCCGGACTGTTCATAGCGAAGTAGACGCCTGGCTCAATGATAGAAGCGGCTACCAATGCCATGATGGCAACGAACGATTCCATCAACATGCCGCCGTATCCAATGTAGGGAGCGTGCATTTCATTTTCGAGCAACTTAGGCGTGGTGCCTGAAGAAATCAGCGCATGAAAGCCCGATACTGCACCGCAGGCAATGGTGATGAACAAGAAGGGGAACATTGAGCCCGCCCAGACTGGGCCTGTGCCATCAATAAACTTGGTGATGGCTGGCATTTTGAGTTCAGGCGCAACAAACACTATGCCTAGCGCAAGCGCAACGATGGCGCCGATTTTCAGAAAGGTCGATAAATAATCACGCGGGGCCAGCAACAGCCAGACGGGTAGAACGGATGCAACAACACCATACGCAAGCAGCATCCAGGTGAGTTCCTTGCCGCTGAAGGTAAACATTGGGCCCAGCACCGGATCGGCAGCTATATGCCCACCAAATACGATAGAAGCCATCAGCAGGACAAAACCAATGACTGAAATTTCTCCTACACGGCCCGGACGTATGTATCTGCTGTAAATACCCATGAAAAAGGCGATCGGAATGGTCGCAGCGACGGTAAAAGTGCCCCAAGGGCTCTCAGCCAATGCTTTCACTACAATCAGCGCCAGCACCGCCAGCAAAATTGTCATGATCATAAAAGTGCCGAATAGCGCGATCACTCCGGGTACCAAACCTAATTCAGATTTGATCAAATCGCCCAGTGAGCGGCCATCACGTCGGGTCGAGATAAATAAAATCATGAAATCTTGAACGGCACCAGCAAGTATGGCTCCTACTAATATCCACATCATGCCGGGCAGATACCCCATTTGTGCTGCGAGTACCGGCCCTACCAATGGACCAGCGCCTGCAATGGCAGCAAAGTGATGTCCAAAGAGTACGTGTTTGTTGGTAGGTACGTAGTCCAATCCATCGTTTAACCTGACGGCAGGGGTGGCGCGTGTAGCATCGAGTTGCATGACATTACGCGCAATAAAACGAGCGTAATATCGAAAGCCTATGAGATAAATGGCGACAGCCGCCACAACTATCCACAGGGCATTGATACTTTCGCCGCGTGAGAGCGCAACGGTGCCAAGCGCGATTGCGCCTACAAGAGCAAGTGCTAGCCATGCTGCTTGTTTCAAGATTGAATCCATTACTTAATCTCCGTGGTGCGGTTGTACATAAACGAGAAAACGGCGGATTATACCCCTCATAAATACCCAATCTTTACGTTTTGGACGCATGAAAATTTCGCAGCAAGTTACCAAAAAAAAGCATAAATTTTCATTCGAGCGAGTACATTTCGACCCTGTAAAACAGTAAACGGGATGGGAATAATAATTTTGCTAGACTAGCTGCAACACATGAACAAAGCACTGTGACCAGTAAGGGGATATCTTGCAAACAAGAGCACAACTAGCAGCCGGGCTAATAATGCAGCAGCGCCTGTCTTTGACGCCGATTACGCATTTGCCATCGGATTTGGTACCGAATGACATGACCGAGTGTTATGAAATTCAAACTGCATTAAATAGCTTGTTGACGGCCAACGGGCAAGGCGCAGTGGTCGGTCACAAGATCGGCTGCACCACGCCAGTTATGCAGGCTTTTGTTAATATCGACCACCCAGCCACTGGGCGAGTATTTGATAAAACAGTCATGCATAAGCATGGCCGTGTCCTGCGCAGTAGCTTTGTAAAAATTGGCATCGAATGTGAAATCGCAGTTCGTCTGGCGCACGATTTACTGCCAAGAGCCATGCCGTATACGCGTGAAAGCGTCGAGGATGCCGTTGGCGAGGTGATGGTCGGAATGGAGCTCGTTGATGAGCGTTACACGGATTATCGCGCGCTGGGTGTACGCACCTTAGCTGCGGATGATTTTTATAATGCAGGTTGCGTGTTGGGAGATCCAATGACGAATTGGCGTCATCTTGATCTGGCAGCGTTAACTGGACGAACATGGATTAATGATGTCGAAGTAGCTAGCGGTATGAGCTCTTTGGTAATGGGTCACCCGTTGAATGCATTAGCTTGGCTAGCCAATGCACATGGCGAACATGGATTACCCGGGATTAGAGCGGGAGAATTCGTATTATTGGGCAGTGTGGTTCAAACACAGTGGTTAAATGCAGGTGACAAAGTACGCATCGAAGTCTCTGAATTGGGCCAAGCTAGTTTAGACGTTGATTAAAAAATGAATTCGTAGGTACAGATTTTTTATTATAAAAATTTCGGAGCTTTTTTATGCGTTTAGCGCTAACCGGTTTAACGTGGCTTTTATTTTTACCGTTAATGGCACTTGCCGATAATCGTGTAGAGCATGGGGACTGGTCTTCCCAGTTCTTTGAAGGTATGGGTGAAGCAACTACCCATGAAAACGGTATGTCGACATTTGGCATTTTATGCGCCGAAGGATACTGCCGATATTATTTCGCCAATGGCATAGACTGTGAGCCTAGCGGTAATTACCCGCTAATGGTCACCACTGAGGGTGGGGCTTTGTCAGTGGAGGCCGTGTGTGAGCCGGTGACTACGGCTAATGGTGATATTTTGGTTTACTGGTTCAACGAGTCGGAGACCATGAATCAGGCATTTCAGAAAACGGCCGTTGTTGGTTTTGCTTTTCCGTTAAGTGATGGAAAATTTAAGGTAAGTAAATTTTCTATGACAGGCTACAAGGCCGCTGTCGATCGTATGGTTAGTGGTCTGCGAGATAAGAGAGAATTGCAAAACGAACAAAATCAAGAGACCCTGGAGTCAATGAAGGGGCGCACCTAATCAGGTATCTGCGTGCGCTGACTTTAGACCCTGCCATTGCGGCGCCAGAGCCTGGTCGATGTCGAATAAATCCAATACCCTGCCAGCAGTGTGATCTATCATTTCTTCGATCGTTTGAGGTTTTTGATAAAGCGCAGGGAGGGGCGGATAGATGATCCCGCCCATTTCGGTGACGTAGGTCATGTTACGTAAGTGAGCAAGATTAAACGGCGTTTCTCGCACCATTAATACCAAGCGACGTCGTTCCTTGAGCATGACATCGGCAGCGCGGGATATCAGGTTGTCCGAAAGTCCGTTGGCGATAGAGCCCAGGGTTTTCATAGAGCAGGGGGCGACAATCATGCCCGCTGAATGAAATGATCCGCTCGCAACACACGCCCCCACGTCGCGAACACTATGCACGACATCGGCTAGTGCCTCGATGTCCTTGCGCTTCATGTCAAGCTCGTGATGAACGCTAAGCACACCCGCATCCGAGATCATCAAATGCGTTTCTATCTGCTGGTTTGCGCGCAGCCATTGCAGCAGTCGTATGCCATACATGGCGCCAGAGGCGCCGGTGATAGCAACGACTATGCGCTTCATGAAGACTACGCTTTCAGCAGGGTCTGTAGCTCGCCCGATTCAAACATTTCCACCATGATGTCTGTTCCACCTATGAATTCGCCTTTGACGTAAAGCTGCGGAACCGTAGGCCAGTTGGAGAATTCCTTGATGCCTTGGCGGACTTCATCGTCGTCCAGTACGTTGATGGTGACGAGATCTTTTACGCCAGTTTCTTTGAGTAGTTCTATGGCACGGCCTGAGAACCCACATTGTGGAAATTGGGCAGTGCCCTTCATGAACAGCACAACTGAGTGGCTGCTGACAGTTTCTTTGATCCAGGAATTAACGTCGCTCATTGCGTCCTCTACAGAGATTAAAGGGTAAAACATCATTATATGGAAAAGCGGCTGGGTACGTCGGCTGGCTTAAGTGTATCGCCTTAATTTTTTAACTTGGCAAAGGCCGCCGCCATGGCGTTTCCGGCTGGTACAGCCTCCTGAGTAGGCCTAGGCTTAGCGTTACGTTCGCGAGGTTCTGGCCGTTCTGTTCCCATGCGCCGCTGCTCCTGCGCTGACGCTGTGTCATTGAGCCGCATGGTTAGCGCAATCCGTTTGCGCTTTTGGTCGACTTCCAGCACCTTCACCTTGACCACTTGGCCTACCTTTACTACTGCATGGGGATCTTTTACGAATTCATTTGAAAGGGCAGAGATATGAACCAGGCCATCTTGATGAACGCCGATATCGACAAATGCCCCAAATGCAGCAACGTTGGTAATGACACCTTCAAGAATCATATCCGTTTGCAGGTCTTTCATATCTTCGACGCCGTCACGAAAGCTTGCTGTCACAAAGGCTGGACGTGGGTCACGGCCGGGTTTGTCTAGCTCTTTCAGAATATCTATTACGGTGGGTAATCCGAAATGCTCATCAACAAAGCGTTTAGGATCAAGCGACTTGAGTAAAGTACTGTCACCCATCATGGACTTCACATCGCGCTTGATTTCGGTAAGAATTTTTTCAACCAGTGGATACGATTCCGGATGAACGGCAGAACTGTCTAGCGGATTATCGCCATTCATTACTCGTAAAAACCCAGCAGCTTGTTCAAAGGTTTTGTCTCCCAACCGTGGAACGTCAAGTAGTGCAGCGCGCGATCGGAACATTCCTTTTTGATCGCGATGATTAACGATGCTTAAAGCGACAGTGTTACTGAGACCGGATACGCGTGCTAACAAGGGCGCAGAAGCAGTGTTGACATCTACGCCCACCGCATTAACACAATCTTCAACTACAGCATCCAAGGCGCGCGCTAATCGAGTTTGTGAAACATCATGCTGGTACTGACCAACACCTATAGATTTCGGGTCAATTTTGACTAGTTCAGCTAACGGATCTTGCAGGCGGCGTGCAATCGATACGGCACCCCTTATAGAAACATCGAGGTCAGGCAATTCTTTTGATGCAAATTCAGAGGCTGAATAAACGGAAGCCCCTGCCTCAGAGACAACAATTTTATTGAGCTTTAATTCCGTAAGTTGATTGATAAGGTCTTGCGATAGGCGATCCGTTTCACGCGATGCCGTGCCATTACCAATAGCTATCAATGACACATGATGCTTGCGTGCCAGTTGTGCGAGTGTGTGTAGCGAACCATCCCAATCGTTGCGGGGTTGGTGGGGATAGATAGTCGATGTATCAACGACTTTGCCGGTAGCATCCACCACGGCTACTTTCACACCTGTACGCAGACCGGGGTCTAGTCCCATGGTTACTCGCGGACCTGCGGGCGCAGCAAGTAACAAGGCTTTTAGATTTCGTGCAAAGACATGTATGCCCTCAGCTTCGGCTTCTTCACGCAGCTTAGTCATTAATTCAGTTTCGAGATGCATGAAAATTTTCACGCGCCAGGTCCAACGTACCGTGTCGAGCAACCATTTATCAGCAGCACGATTTTTTTGACTAATATTAAAATGCGAACTGATTTTCGCTTCGCACATATTTTGCGGAGCATCCCACTTGGGTTTTTCTATTTCGCTATCTAGCCGAAGAGATACAGAGAGTATCTCTTCGCGGCGTCCGCGTAATAAAGCTAAAGCGCGATGGGAAGGTATGGCTGAAAGATTTTCGGAGTACTCAAAATAGTCTGAAAATTTTTCACCAGCGTCTTGTTTTCCTTCGATAACTTTTGAATCAACGACGCTATGTTCAACCAGGTATTCACGCAAACTCTGGAGTAAAAGTGCATCTTCAGCAAATCGCTCCATGAGGATTTGACGCGCTCCATCTAGTGCAGCCTTGGTATCAGGTATGCCAGGGTTATCGCCTTGTTCGGTAGTGAAGGCGGCGCATAAATATTTTTCGGCTTCGATATCTGGCGACAGCGTTGGATCATCGAGTAAGCTGTTAGCAAGGGGCTCGAGTCCTGCTTCCATGGCTATCTGTGCTTTCGTGCGACGCTTAGGACGATACGGCAAGTACAGATCTTCGAGCAGTGTTTTGTCTTCAGCATTCTCGATAGCCTTCTTAAGTTCGGGAGTCATTTTGCCTTGCTCTTCGATGGAGGCTAATATCGTCTCACGGCGACTTTCTAGCTCACGCAAATAGCGCAGGCGTTCCTCTAACAAGCGTAATTGAATATCATCGAGCCCGCCGGTTGCTTCTTTGCGGTAGCGCGCAATAAACGGCACGGTAGCGCCATCGTCGAGTAATGCAATGGCAGCAGAGACTTGATCGGTGCGGGCAGCAAGTTCTTTGGCGAGGCGTTGTTCTATCGAAGGAAGCATAACTAGTTTTTGTATAAAAAAATGGGTTGAAATTTTTAGTGCGTAGCTTAAATTCTTAGTGAAGTTTTTTAATGAAGTCGCGCTCCTGAAACGCGTTGTATACCCGCCAGATCACACCAACTTTGCACATCACTCCAATTGGAAGATGCAAATAATTCGCGCACGGCGCTAGCCTGGTCATAACCATGCTCTAACAGCAGCCAACCGCCCACCTCTAAATGCGCGGGTGCACCGCGGATAATTTTCTCGATGGCCGTTAAACCGGTTGCCTGATCTGTTAGAGCCTCTGCAGGTTCGAAGCGTAAATCACCTTGGGTTAGATGCACATCACCTGCAGCAATATATGGCGGATTACTCACAATCAGATCAAATTTTTTATTGATGACTTCGTACCAATTACTTAGTAAAAAATCGATCTGTACTTGATTGCTCAATGCATTTTTCCGGGCTACTTCAAGAGCTTTGGCGCTCACATCGGTTGCAACTACGTGAGCATCAGGTCGTTGATGAGCTACCGCAACGGCAACCGCTCCTGAGCCAGTACCCATGTCGAGTACGCGAGCAGTGGATGACATCCGTTCCAAAGCGAGCTCTACCAGTAATTCTGTTTCTGGACGAGGTATTAGTACATCGGGTGTCACTGCGAACATCAACCCATAAAACTCGCGGTGTCCGGTGAGGTAAGCAATCGGTTCGCCTTGTAGCCTACGCTCAAGTAAGCACTGTATCTCTTCCACTTGTTTTGGAGTGAGACTATTTTTAGATTGTGTAATTAACTGCACGCGTGACCACTGCAAGCTATGAGCGATAAGTATGCGAGCTTCCAAAGGTGATACGGGTGCCGCCTTGAGCAAGTCTTCTACATTCATGCAGGACGGCGGTAACGCAGAGCAATCAACGACATAGTGAGTGCGAAGCCAGAGAACCAAATGAGCGCCCACGCGGGTATGGATAACCCAAGAATAGGTTCGTATTCTGTGGTGCACAGACCGTCAGCCTGAAACAATGCAGGCAGCCAGTTCGCGAAAACAAGTTTATTTAAGGCGACTTCGAGAGCATCAATACCGCACGATATGGTCGGATGCGCTTTCACCCACAAATGGCGAATCGCAATGCCTGCACCAGTAATAGAAGCAAGCGATGCAGCAGCAGCTCCAGCACGCAAATAATTTGTGGGTAGTGCGATAGTTAGCAAGCACAGCAATGCAGTAAGAGCAAAAGCGTAGCGCTGCAATATACAGAGTGGACAGGGCAACATATCTAGAACTAACTGCATATATAAACCCACAGCGAGTAGTGCAAGAGAAATGAGAGCTACTAAAAGTACGACAGGCTTAGCGAATTTATTCATATTAGTTGGACTCTGCTAGTGCAGCTAGTTGTTCAGCTTGATGCTCGGCCATCAGCGAGCTGGTAAGCTCATCCAAATCACCTTCCATCACCGCCTCAAGTTTATAGAGCGTTAGGTTAATGCGATGGTCGGTTATTCGACCTTGCGGAAAATTATAGGTGCGTATGCGCTCGCTGCGATCACCTGAACCCACCAAGGACTTTCGGGTTGCCGCCTCGGAGCTTTGCTGCGCCCGCAATTGAACATCTTTAATGCGGGTAGCTAGAACCTTCATCGCCTGCGCTTTATTTTTATGCTGACTGCGATCATCTTGACACTCAACGACTATACCCGTTGGCAGGTGAGTAATACGCACAGCCGAATCAGTTTTGTTTATGTGCTGCCCACCTGCGCCGGATGCACGGTACGTATCAATACGAAGTTCTGAGGGGTTGATTTCAACCTCTCCTATTTCATCCGCTTCAGGCATGACAGCAACAGTGCATGCAGACGTGTGAATTCTTCCCTGGGCCTCTGTTTCTGGTACGCGTTGCACGCGATGTCCGCCAGACTCAAATTTCATTCTGGAATATACCCCGGCACCAATTAAGCGCACGATGACTTCTTTGTATCCGCCAATTTCTGATGCAGATTCCGACACCATTTCGACTTGCCAGCGTTGCCGCTCTGCATAGCGTATGTACATGCGCAGCAAATCACCAGCAAATAATGCCGATTCATCACCACCCGTGCCAGCGCGAATTTCCAGAAAAATATTGCGCTCATCGTTAGGATCTTTGGGCAGCATCATCTTTTGTAATTCAATTTCCAGATGCTCTGCACGGCTCTGAGCCGCATCGATTTCTTCTTGCGCAAACGCTTTCATTTCTGGATCAGAGAGCATGTCGCGGGCGGCGCGCAAATCATCATTGGCCTGGTTCCATTGAGCATGCAATGCAACCAGTGGCTCGAGTTCCGAGTGTTCGCGCGTGAGCCGACGGTACTGATCCATGTCGGCAGTGGCATTTTCTTGATTTAGCAGAGCGCCGACTTCTTCAAGACGCTGAGCAAGTTGGTCCAGCTTCTGTAGCAGCGAAGGTTTCATGTATGGGATGGGTGAATCATAGACAACGCTTAGTCATTAAGCGTGAAGGCAACTACATGTCTGACTAGCGTAGCTAGCGCTTGGTTCGGAACAGTTGAGGCAGTAATTGTGCAAGACGAGCTCGCTCGTCGGGATCAGCCGTATGTAATGCCTGTTGTGGGCCGTGCAGGAATTTAGCCGTCAGGCCTTTGGATAACGCTTCAAGCACGACCTCGATATCTTCACCTTTAGCGAGTAGCTTGCGTGCACGTTCAAGTTCGACTTGACGCATTATTTCACTGCTCTCTTGCAGGTTTTGTATCAGAGGCACAACCGCGCGGCTATCCACCCAATTCATAAACGCCTGAACGCGTGTATCGATAATGGATTCTGCTTGTGCAACAGCAGATTGCCGATTTTCTATACCGATCTGTACTGCGGTTCCTAAATCATCAACGGTATAAAGAAAGACGTCATTGAGTCGTGATACTTCAGTCTCAATATCGCGCGGCACAGCAAGATCGACCATAAAGATAGGTTTGCGACGGCGCGCCTTGATGGCGCGCTCAACCATGCCCAGACCTATGATGGGTAAAGAAGAGGCAGTACAAGAAACCACCACATCGAACTGTGCGAGTTGGTCGGGCAGTTCGGCCAGTCGCATAGCCTTGCCACCAAAGCGATCGGCGAGTTGTTCGGCGCGCTCTATGGTGCGGTTGGCGATAGTTATGCTTTTCGGAGAGCGCGCAGCAAAGTGAGTTGCGCACAGCTCTATCATCTCGCCCGCACCGATGAACAATACGTGCTGATCGCTTAGCTTGTCGAAAATTCGTTCAGATAAACGAACGGCAGCAGCAGCCATATAAACACTGTGAGCGCCGATTTCTGTTGTGGAGCGCACTTCCTTGGCAACAGCAAAGGTGCGTTGAAACATTTGGTGCAGATACGTGCCGAGTCCGCCGGCGGCTTCGGCCTGGCGAACGGCGTCTTTCATCTGCCCCAAAATTTGTGGCTCACCCAAGACCATGGAATCTAAGCCAGAGGCAACGCGAAAGGCGTGTCTGACGGCTTCATCCTGAGGCAAGGCGTACAAATAAGGGCGGAGTTCGGAAAAAGGTAGCTTGTGATAATCCGCGACAAAGCGTGCGGTTGAATCAAGAGCGGCTTCGATATTTCCGTCATTGGCGCTTGCGCCGTAGATTTCGGTGCGGTTGCAAGTAGACAGTATGGCTGCTTCTTGCGATTGAGGACGCTTGCCTGTGTTATCAAACCACGCGCACGCCGAGGCCACCGCCTGACCAAGTTGGTCAGCAGGGAAAGCCACTTTCTCGCGCAGCGAGACTGGGGCAGTGGTGTGATTGAGCCCTACGGCGAGCAGGTGCATGCTGGATGAGTCAGTAAAAGTTGACACTGGCCTATTATAGACCTCCCTCGCCAGTCGGCTAGTCCCTCAAAACTTCCAATCGATAGCCGAAACTATAAACGGGTGCTAGTTGGTAGCCGGCTGCGGGCGTAAGTCCCAGCTTATTGCGCACTCTGGAAACGTGGGTATCAAGGGTGCGGGAAGAAAATTCGGCATCCTGCGACCAGATCGCTTCATGGATAAAAGCTCGGGACAGAGGGCGCCCCAGGTTTTGGAAAAAAAATAAGGCGAGTTCGAATTCTTTTTGGGTTAGAGAGATTGATTGCCCATTTAGCATCACGCTAGTCAATCGCTTATTAAAAGTGAAATTACCAAACGTCAGATTATCGTCTTTGATGGATTCGGGACGATGCCGGGTAGCCAGTATAGTTATTCTCAGTCGAAATTCAGCGGGTCTAACGGGTTTGATAAGAAAGTCCGCTGGGCTGTCAGCCAGTAGATGCGCAAGCGTATTGTCCGGTGCACGCCCAGTAATAATCAAAAGTGGCAGGGTGGGCCAGAGTGTCTTTACTTTATTTAATAGGCTCACCGCGTCCTCTTCTGAGCGCCAGTGAGCTATCAGCAAGTCGGGTTCTGACACACTGAGGCTGTCGATCAGCGATTTAGTGCTAACAAAACTCGTGCACAAGTAACCAGCGCTGTTCAATAACGCTTCTAACGCAGAGCGTTGTGCTTTATCGTAATCAAACAGGGTCACTAGCATAGGTAGCAGTACGTCATGGCGATCCATGGTGAGATAAT
>JAJTGE010000063.1 GCA_021298555.1 Oxalobacteraceae bacterium | reverse complement strand
AACGATGCCTATAGCCACCCAGATTTGCATGGTTTGACTGCTGAACAAATGATGTGCCTTAAGCTTCAATCGTCGGAGAAACTCACCTCCCACTGGCTTCAATCTGGCACTGTATTAGGCAGCCCGTACGACGATCACTTAGGCTCCGCATATGTCATCGTTGAAGGTTATGTTGAGGCCACGTGTGGTAAGCGAACCATACGGTTGGGATATGGCAGTGTGATGGGCTTGGCCGAGGGGATTACGGATGCACCGTTCTCATGGTCGCTTGTTGCCAAAGAAAACTTGACCGTAAAAACCCTACCTATCGATAAAGTTCTGCGAAGTATTGAACGCAGTAACCCGGGAATAAAAGGTATTGTTAGATACACGACTTCTCGTATTTTAGAGTTGCAAAAAACATTTCGTGGGTGAGTTTAATCTGGCAATCCCCCGTAGTGAAGAATCTGTCAATAAAATTCAAACACGCTGATGTCGTTAGCTTCTCCTTAATCACAGACCTCTTAACGGATACAATTATTGTAATAAGGCAGAATATTTTTTGTTCTACAAGCTAGTAAGCACACTGTCGTTACGAACTGAGGGTAATCGCGAAATGCTACCCAACTTACATCATGCTGGCCATACGAGATACTAGTATGCACTCACCGACTTTAGGCTTGACTGCGGGAATGAAGGCTGTAGTGGCGAGTGTTACAGCCAACGTTATTCTTGGTGCATCGTCCATTTATTGGAAAGCACTGAGTAGTTTTACACCTCTGGCATTGCTCTGCTACCGCATACTATTTTCTCTGATAACTCTCAGCCTCATACTTTCAGTAAAAAAAGAAGCTCTCACGCTAGTCAAAAGAATTTCACTTAAATTAATAACAGTACATATTTTTGCAGCAGCTCTCGTAGTGATTAACTGGGGTACGTTTATATGGGCATCTATACATGGTCACATTCTTGAGAGCGGGCTTGGCTATTTGCTGGCTCCCTTTGTAGCAATAGCCGTTGGCACATTAGCTCTTGGGGATAAAACCAGTACAACGAGATCAATAGCCCTGGTGATCATTGCGATAACAGTTGGATACTTACTTAAAACAGGGGGAGATTTAACTCATTGGGTGTACCTCACCATTGGGATAACTTGGGGTGGATATGCCTGTTTAAAAAAATGGACAACCCTAGACTCGTTTAGCGGGCTATTTGTGGAAACTGCTGTGCTGACTATGCTTATTCCTCTACTGCTAATTACGCTACCGGTTACTTTGAGCTTGCCCACTGACATATTAAACTCAGAACTTGCTCTGCTTGGCCTGTGTGGATTATTTTCAGTCATTCCTTTAACGCTGTTTAGTTTTGCAGCGGCGCGACTACCTCTCTCCCTCATGGGATTTTTTCAATTTGTTTTACCTTTGACTCAACTTTTTGTTGCACTAGTCGTATACCGTCAGTCAACCTCATCAAGTACCTTGTGGTGTTTTACTGTTATCGGGTTGAGCTTGGCATTGATTATGCTGGAGTCATTTTTAGGTATTAGAAATTTAAGTACAGAAAAAATTATCGACAAAAAATAGCAAGTAATTTCCATTTCAATCGATATACTTAAAATCCCAATCCAAAAAATGAAGTTATAAAAAACTGACTTAAGTTCCTGTTCTAACCGCCAATAAGATAGATGAATTTTTAGGCAATTCGGCGCTGATGAAGACTCATGACTGGCTCGCACTGTAGCAGGGACGTCTATAAATGATACAGAGCAGCTATGGAAATTTAAATGTACTTATTTACTCTTCAAGCGCCGGCTCTTACGCGATACTTCAAAAAAATCATTCGGCTTGCGCTTTACCCATTTTACGAATAATTCAATCTCTGGATGAGCAAGTAAAGCCTCGACGGTACTGTACTGCCGAGCCAATTCAGTTTCGGTAAATAAAGCATGAATCTGTCGGTGACAAATCCGGTGTAAAAATTGTGTTTGCTTGCCACCCTTGGATTTTGGGATTAAGTGATGCGCATCTTTCATTGCATCAGGTATGGGACGTTCACATAACGGACAAATTGACAGGCTAGTGACCGATAGCTCTTGCAATCGCTCACTAAGTAATTTACGACGTATATGGCCACCCATAATTTTTCAGCGCGTCGTACTATCTCGACGAAGAAAATACACCGCAAGATCATCTTCGGTAAACCAATATTCGATCATGTTTACCTGTTTTTTATCATCGCTAAGATGAGCATTCAAACCTTTGCTCCACACAAACACCGGCCCATACGTAGCATTACCTTCGCGCTTCTCATCTGGCTTGCCGTAGGAACTAATTAGTTCACTAACTCGTATCGGATTATCTGGTAGCCAGCGAATTCGAATAAGGGCTAGTCGCTCATCCAGAGATTTTCCTAGCTTTTCTCGGTACTGATTTATCAGTAACCGGGTAGATCGACCTTGCACTTGAGGAGGAAGCTTGGCGACAGCTTTTTCTAATTCCATCAGCTTTTTTTTACGTATCTCGTCATCATGTTCAAATAATAAAAATACGGTACCGCCTCCTTCCGGATTACGCATTTTGCAAAAATATTGATTCGGCTTTAACCAATCAGCTGGCTCTGTGGTCAAAGCAGCGGCAGAAAATCGCTGCTTGACTGTACTCAGAGGCTCTAAAGGTTCTAGACCAAGAAATGTTTCACCCTGCACTGCTGGGCTAGTCAACAACATTAATAAAAATATCCATATAGTATGCATAACGTTAAATATCGTGATCCGGTTTTTTTTATGATTACACTCAAGCAGTACTGATTAAATCACAGCAATGAGTATCCTACTAAATGAGCTATAGCCCAGAGTTGAATCTACCCGATTTTGCATCGTACAGCTGCGCAGGCTTTCACTAGTGTAGAAGGTTTCTGAAATACCTACGTAAAATACGCACATGATCAAGTTAAACCCAGCCATACTTTCAGCCTTATTGGCAGCCGGATTATTTGGAGCCAGCACACCGCTTGCCAAATTATTAGTAGGCGACATACCTCCACTGCTACTAGGTGGTTTACTGTATTTCGGTAGCGGCGTAGGCTTGGGATTGGCACGACTAGTGCGTGACCGCGGCTGGTCCAGCGTCTCTTTAAACCCAGGTGAATGGCGCTGGCTTTTGCTGGCCATAGTCAGTGGTGGAATGCTGGGTCCGGTGCTGCTGATGGTTGGATTACAAACCGTGTTGGCATCGACTGCATCACTCATGCTCAATTTAGAGGGCGTATTAACTGCCCTGCTTGCGTGGATCGTGTTTCGTGAACATACAAATCGTCGGGTCGTCTTGGGTATGGCAGCCATTATTACAGGCGGTATTTTGTTGGCCCTACCAGATCGTTTAACACTGCAATCTGACGTTATCGGGCCACTCGCAGTAGCTGGAGCATGTCTTTGCTGGGCCATCGATAACAATCTAACCCGCAAGGTGGCAACCACTGATGCGCTCTTCATCGCCAGCAGCAAAGGACTGATAGCAGGCATCATCAATTGCACATTGGCGTTGATCCTTGGCCAGCACCTTCCTGATAGTTCGGTAATTTTTGCGACTATGAGCTTGGGCTTAGCAGGTTACGGTGCAAGTTTGGTGTTGTTTGTACTGGCGCTACGCGGATTAGGTACTGCTCGCACTGGTGCTTATTTTTCTACTGCTCCTTTTATAGGTGCAGCGCTAGCGTTGATGATGGGTGAATCTACTGGCCCGTTTTTCTGGTGGGCTAGCGCACTGATGTGTGTTGGTGTGTGGTTACATTTGACTGAGACACATGAACATCATCATGTGCACGAACCCCTAGCGCATGAACACACTCATAGTCACGATGAGCATCATCAGCATGAACACGAATTTGAGTGGGATGGTACTGAGCCGCATTCCCATTTTCATCGCCACACAGCACTCACACACTCACATCCACACTTTCCTGACATACACCACAGGCATACGCACTGAAATGAAAGTCGAATAAAATTTAGCGCAAATGGTCGGCTAAATAATCCATTAAGACTCTGACGCGATGCGGCACCTGACGATTGCTGGGCAATATGGCATATATACCCAGCTCTGGCAGAGTGTAATTCGCCAATATGGGAACCACTTTGCCAGTCTGCAGCGCTTTCTCAATAATAAAATCCGGCTGCAATGCAATACCTAATCCTCGTTCAACTGCATCGTTTAATGCTTCACCGTTGTTTGAATGTATACGTGCACGTATAGGGAACGCCGTTAATGCACCATTAACGTCAAATGACCATGTCTGTTTTGATTCGGCGGTGGTGGTGTAACTCAGGCATTCGTGATGAACTAACTCAGACGGATGACGCGGTGTTCCATGTTCTGCAAGATAGCCGGGTGATGCAACCACGCTCATTTTGCTAGAACTTATACGGCGTGCAATTTCAGTTGCACCCAAACGGGCAGTAATGCGAATAGAAAGATCGATCGCTTCTTCTATCAGATTCACACGCCGGTCGGTGTAATCCATATCCAGCTGCACTTCAGGATAGCGACGTGCAAACTCCATCAACAATGGTGCAACCCGCATCAACCCATATGTCAGCGGCAAGCTAATGCGTATCATGCCGCGCGGTGTTTGCCGCTCCTCAGCCACTCCCGTCTCAGCCGCCTCCACTAAGTTGAGTATGACCCGACACTTCTCAAGATAGGCAGCACCCTCTGAGGTCAGCATCATGCGTCGCGTACTGCGCACCATAAGCTTAGTTCCCAGATGCCGCTCGAGCGCGGCGATTTGACGTGTAACTGCCGAACGTGCCAACCCCATTTGCTGGGCAACCGCAGAAAAGCTGCTTAGCTCAGCTACGCGGACAAACAAGTGCATGGCTAGAAGTCTGTCCATTGTTGCTCCAAATAGAATAAATATTTGTTGATTGTCCCCTATTTAATATCAAGCGAACAGTCTACAGTCTTCCCTTCAACAAATCATAGCCAGCACATATCAAGATGAAAACTCATCTTCCCACCTTGTTTGTCCCGCATGGAGCGCCTACGTTTGCGCTCAGGCCTGGTGCCGCGGGCGCCGTCATGGCTGAAGCAGCCAGCAAACTGCCAAGGCCGCGCGCTATTGTTATCATCAGTCCACATTGGGATACCGAAGTACCTACGGTGGGTAATGCTGAGAGACTATCAACCATCCATGATTTTTACGGTTTCCCGCAAGAGCTGTATGAATTGAACTACCCCGCAACTGGTTGCCCCGAGGGTGCACACGTAGTTGCAGAGTCAATTTCAGCGGGTGGGTTGCCTGTACGCGAAGCGGCTACAGAAGGTTTGGATCATGGCGCTTGGGTGCCTTTGCGACTGATGTACCCTGACGCTGATATACCGGTTATACCGGTGTCACTACAAAGTCATGCCGGTGTGGCACAAGCATATAAGTTAGGTCAGGCTCTTGCGCCGTTGGTAGAAAAAGATTTTCTGATCATAGGCTCTGGAAACATTACGCATAACTTGGCTGACTATATGATTGCGCGTCAAAACGGTGGGCAAACACCAAGCTATGTGCGTGATTTCCCTGAATGGATAGCAGCACATCTGCTCAATGGCGATGTAGAGTCATTACTGCATTACCGTGAACATGCTCCGGGAGCGCGAAATGCTCACCCTACGGATGAACATTTATTACCTTTGTATGTCGCATTAGGTGCGGCAGGAAAAGGCGCGGAGGTAGTACGTCTGCACGCAGGCATCAGCGACTATGTACTGGCTATGGACGCCTATGCATTCTCATCAAAACATTAATTTCTGAGGATTTCATGTCAGAGTCAACGCATTACACCCTTACCGCAAAGACACTGCACTGGCTTATGTCATTGGTGATTTTTAGTATGCTGGCACTTGGTTTCTACATGAGTGACTTGCCGCTCTCACCCGAAAAACTAAAACTCTACTCATGGCACAAATGGGCAGGCGTCACTCTATTTTTATTAGTCATCATACGACTCGGTTGGCGCATCACCCATACGCCTCCAGCCATGCCCGATCAGATGCCTCAGCTGCAACGCAGAGCTGCCTATGCTTTTCATTTCCTGCTGTATTTATTGATGTTCATAATTCCCTTGTCAGGATGGCTGATGAGTTCGGCCAAAGGCTACCAAACCGTTTGGTTTGGTGTGCTGCCTATACCTGACCTAATACCTAAAAATAAAATGGTGGGCGATAGTCTGCAAGAGCTACACGAGGCACTCAACACCCTACTCATAGGCGTTCTGATCATTCATGTGGTTGCAGCCCTTAAACATCATTTCTTTGACAAAGACGACATACTCAAACAAATGCTTCCATCCAGGAGACACGTCGCAACGGATGAAAGTAGTTAATTCTTACCCCAAAATCCAGCAGTACTGCAGTAAAAATAAACCCCACTTAACAACACGGAGATTCATTAATGAAAATCACAAAAAAACTTTTTTCTATGCTGGTTTTATTAGCCGCGGCATCATCCAATACTTACGCCGCCACTGATTCCTATGCGATAGACAATTCACATACGTTTCCACGTTTTTCTTACAGCCACTTAGGCTTCTCGACTCAGCTTTCACGTTTTAACAAGACCACCGGCAAGGTGATGTTTGACAAGGCTGCAAAAACAGGCCAGGTAGATATCACCATCGACACCACATCGGTTGATACAGGCTCGTCGATTTTTAATGAGCATATTCAAGCTGAAGATTTTTTGAATACGGCTAAATTTCCAACGGCGACATTCAAATCAACCAAAGTGATTTTTAGTGGCGACAAGCTGTCTGAAATTCAAGGTAACCTAACGCTCAAGGGTATTACCAAGCCAGTGACTCTGACTGTGCGCCTAACGTAAGCGATGAAGTACGCATTGATATCGCCATCGAAGCAATCAAAGAGTAATCGTTTTGATTGATCTCAGTTCATCTGAGCGATCAACCAAAACCCCCCACCTGCAAGCGCATGTGGGGGGGGTTTTCACTAAGCCCGTTAGATGGTTTTCTCGTTAAACAGAACGAGGCTGTATGTTCATATCCATTTGCCGCACAGCTTCAACCAACCGATCTGCATAGCCATCAGGTGAGGTTCCATCGATGACGCCTGCGCGTTGAAGCTTAGCCAGCACTCGCTCATTCGCCTCACATAAAATTACTCGAATACCGCGCTGACGTAATTTGTGCATGACCTCTTCCAACACCTGTATTCCTGTTATATCCATGAAGGGAACACGGCGCAGACGAATAATCAGTGACTCAGGTTCCATGTGCGCCTGAACCAACGCACGCTCAAAATTTTCCACAGCACCGAAAAACATAGGGCCGGCAATTTCGTATACCAGCAAACCTTTGGGTAATTGATGAATGCCATAGCGTGCTAACTCGGTATGAAGTTCAGTTTCATCCATTGGTAATGTTTCAACAGCATCTGACATGCGACGCAGAAAATGCAGTATCGCCAAAATCATTCCAACATTAACAGCCACCACTAAATCAGCAACTACCGTCAGTACAAAGGTTATAACTAAAACTACACGATCGGCCAATGGTGCCGTTTTAAGGAGATGGGCAAAATGCTTAGCCTCGCTCATATTCCATGCCACTACAAACAAAATAGCCGCCAGAACAGCTAATGGTATGCCTGACGCAAGCGGCGCAAGAAACAGTAGCACCGCAATCAGTGTGAGCGCATGAGTAATGCCCGCCAGTGGGCTGGTGGCACCGTTACGAATATTCGTCGCTGTTCGCGCTATCGCACCAGTAGCGGCAAATCCACTGAAAAATGGCACCACCATATTTGCTAAACCCTGACCTATTAATTCCTGATTCGAATCGTGCTTGGTACCTGACATGCCATCAGCTACTACAGCTGAGAGCAATGCTTCAATAGAACCCAACATAGCAATCGTAAAAGCAGGGCCTATTAGGGCAATCATTTGCGGCACAGAGAACGATGGCACTTCAAAGGCAGGCAGCCCCGTGGGTATTGCACCAAATACAGAGCCTATGGTACCTACATCTGGTAATTGCAAAAACATCTGCGCCAGCGTCACCACTATCATGGCCACCAGCGGTCCGGGGATGCGAACGAATAATTTTATTTTTGGTGTAAATAAAACGAGCATCAAACCTAGCAATGCCAAACTCAGTGTCGGCAAATGCGTATTAGGTAGTGATTGAATTAAGTGCCAGAGTTTTTCGTGAAAATGCTCGCCCACCGGTTTAGGCAGACCGAAAAATTCACTCCATTGACTAACAAAAATGATGACGCCTATGCCAGCAGTAAACCCCACAACAACAGGCGCTGGAATAAATTTAATGACGCCACCCATACGAGCTAAGCCCATCAACACCAGTATCAGACCCGCCATCAGTGTGGCAACCTGCAAACCGGCCACACCATACTTTGCAGTGATGCCAGCCAATATTACGATGAATGCACCGGTCGGTCCGGCGATCTGTACTCGGGTTCCACCTAAAATGGAAATCAGGCCACCGCCTATGATGGCGGTATAAATACCTTGCTCAGGTCGCGCACCTGACGCAATTGCAAAAGCCATTGCTAATGGTATAGCGACTATGCCAACGACTAGACCTGCAATAAGATTGGGTAACCAGTGAATTCGCGCAAACAAACCTGCACGGTGAGCTTCCAACACGGCAATCATTGAGTTACTCCCTAGCTCTGCGTTGCAGAGCCTCGCTGAGAACGTAACGACTCGTGTACTTAGCTACGCATCCCGCACACCAGTTCCATAAGATGTTGATTCTGTGTGCCATTGATAACCGGACGCCAATTATCTTCAGGATCATTATTACTACTGATTTTTTCGCCTTTTAAATACTGTGCATTGAAAAACTCACCTCGCAAATTACGAAACTGAGATTGTTTGCAATCGTATTCTTTATGCGAACGATTTGACAATACGCCGTTGAGCGGAAAGCTATAGCTCAACATTTCCCACACAGTGACATGGCTACCATTCGTGATGATAGTTTTATCATCATAGTAAAACTCTGCTTTACCATTATCACCATACAGTACCCATTCAGCATGCGCACTGGTAACGACTAAGCTCAATAAGAGCACTGCTATAGCTCTGACTATCATCATGCATCCTTCTTTTCTTGGTGGCGTGAAGAACGCCAAAGTGCCCAGTATAAATATCCAGTGGCGATCAACACCGCAAATGCATAGGCGCTAACCGTCAGAGCCCAACCGTCAAGACCGACTTTAGGTCCCAACACGTGTCGAAAGATCAGATACAGAAAGAACGCAAATAAAAAATAACGAATTTTTTGCTGACGCGTCATGTAATCAGCACCGCTCGTATCAGAGTGAATTAACGAAGGCGATCAAGTCATCTCGCTCAGCTTTGGTAAACCCTGTAAATAAATCACGGGACGTTTTTGCTTCGCCGCCATGCCAAAGTATCGCTTCTAAAACATTGCGCGCACGCCCGTCGTGTAAAAGATGAGTGCTGCCATTAACCTGTTCTGATAAACCGATACCCCACAAAGGCGCTGTGCGCCAGTCATGTGGGCCTGCCTTGAAATCTGGACGGCCATCGGCCAAGCCTGGACCCATATCGTGCAATAACAAATCTGTGTAGGGGCGGAAGGTACGTTTTGATAGCGCTGGCAACAAGGGATAGTCTCCAGTGCGCAGCTCAGGTATGTGGCATTGTGCACAACGAGCCTGATCAAATAATTTTTGACCACGTTTAACGTTTTCACTCTCTTGATTACGCGGGGCTGGCGCATCGAGTGCAACCTGCCAGAAATGTAATTCATCCCACGCATAATCCAATAGCTCCGGACGATTTCCCGGCGGCATAGCGCGGCAATCTTTCTGTATCGGTGGACAATTTTCTTCGATATAGAGCGACGAGGTTACGCCCATGTCACCATGAAAGGCGGCCGCAATTTGCTGACGAACGCTGGGTTGATTGGCTTTCCAGCCGAATCGTCCTAGCGCTACACGCTTGTTAATGTCGTCGCGCACATAGTTCGGTCGGCCATTGAGTCCTTGTGACTGCTGAAGTTTGGAAAGTGCGAGTATGTCTTCTTCTGTTACTGCCTCCAAAAAACCCATGCCAAACACGACTTGCGTATTACGAAGTGACGTCATCACTGAATCATCGATAGGTCCAAAATTCAGTTTTTCCAGCCTGACCTTGGGCTTACGTAATTCAACTTTTTCACCGTCTGGCAGTGCAGCTATCTCAGTTAACCAATCAATATATAGATCTGCTTCACCCGGTTTGAGATTTTCCTTGAGGCCGACATTAACGCCGAATACTTGTAACTGGTCACCATAATTAGGATGTGGGTTGGGACCGCCATCGGGGCCCTCACCTGGGACTGACAACCTTAGTAACTGTTGAAACGGGACGACATTAGCATTATCGAATGTACGTCCACGACCCGCCTGTGAGTGACAGCCCACGCAGGAGTTGGCTAAGAAGGTAGGGCCCAGACCCCATTCACCGCCGAGCAGTGGAAACACTACCCACGGCGCCTTGAATTGTTTTTCACCCGTTTTAAATTTTTGTAATTGCGAATGACTGAGACCTTTAATCGGCTGCATATACACCGCCGTAGGATCTATAGGTTTCTCAGTTGAGCGTATTACTTGTGTAGCCGCTGTTCCGGCGATACTTAATGCGGCAGTAGCCAGCGCTATGACAAGCGCACGTCTTGTCACTGGTTGACGAAGAATTAAACAAGCCTGCCTAATGCGCCGCATTACTTTCTCCTGTAGTTTGCCGTTTACGGTGTCTATCAAAGATCTCGCGCAAGTCTAAAACCAGTCTGGTAATTGCGCATACCCTCCACCTCAGAATAACGATACGCTGATCGTGCAGTTGATGCGCCATCTAACCAAGCACCACCGCGCACAACGCGCTTTTCACATGCTCCATCGTGCTTGCGAACAGAACCATTATCTGGCGCACCAACATAGCCGGCCTGATGACAATCATCTACCCACTCACGTACATTGCCCATCATATCGTGTAAACCAAAAGCGTTGGCTTTGTACTTACCGACTTCATTATTTTCTGCTGCACCATCGTCGCACAACACGTGTGACCAGACATAATTGGGATGAGCTTTTTTGCCTGATTCATCATGCAGATTAGCGAACTCACAACTCTTGGACTTGCTTTCATTCCCACCCCAATACCAGGCCGTTTGTGTACCGCCACGAGCTGCGTATTCGAATTCAGACTCGCTCAGAAGTCGATAACTCTTTCCAGTTTTTGCCGACAGCCACGCTGCATACGCTTTAGCCTCAGGCCAGGCGATATTCACAGCAGGAAACTGACCACGACCGAAACCAGCATCGTCAGCCTTGGGGCATTTGCCGTCAGCGACACAGGCGTCCCATTGCGCGAAGGTGGTTTCAAATTTTGAAACTGCCAGGGGCCGAGCTATTGTGACTTTACGTTGAGGCTTTTCATCTACGTGTCCGCTTTCAACCTTATCCGAACCTTGAATAAAATCTCCGGCAGGAAGAACAACCATATCAGGACATTCGGGACAATCGGTGAAGACGCTGCCAACAGCACGATCCTCAGAGTGGGCCGTCGGTATAAAAGTAATGATCAAAAATAACGCGTACGCCAAACATACAGAGGAAAACTTTTGTGACATTTTTACAATTCTCATTATGGTTTCAAATTTTTTAATCGATTTATGGTTAGTTTTTCTGGGATAACGCCAGTGAGTTCATAGTATAAGACCAGAAATAAAAAAACCGGCAGCGCTAAGCTGCCGGCAAACTATCTAGAGACAAATGACTACCTAGTTCACGTCAAAAAAGCAGCAGCAATGAGTGTCTATTCGCTAGGCTGCTTTAGCAACTCAGCACTTCTGCTCCATCTTGCAGGATTTGTAGACTTCATCTGCTTCGACCACACCCTCACAGGCTTCTTTGACATTTATCTTTGCGTTTCTGCACGCTGTACCTAGTGCAACCATGGAGTCACTAGAAGCGTTTTTCATATCGCAGAAATAATCTTGTTGTTTCTTGGCGTCGGCACAAGTGCCTACGCGTGTCTTTTTCTCACCGTGGTGATCGGCAAAAGCCACCGTACCTGTCACTAGCAGCAAGGCTGCCATTAATGGGGCGAGCTTAAGGGATGTCATCGTGAACCCTCCTTCATGATGTACAAATAATTTTTCTTATGATGGCGGATGCCACTGCTGCGGCATCCGCCTACTGACAACTAACCTGAAATCAGGTTTAGCCGAACGTACGACCTTCTTTAGCGATGTAGCCATAAGCAGCATTGCTACGCTCGCCGCCCATAGCAAGGTACTCGGCCTTCATCTTCGCGATCATGTCGTTATCGAATGGCTTGGCGATTGCATCCGCTGCCATCTTCTGCGCATCCAGCTTGTAGAGCTTGGCTGAATTGAGACCGAAGATTTTGTTCTTGACCGTACCGCGACCATCACCCAATGCAATCTTCCAACCCTGGCTCTTCATGATGCTCTCAGGGATCTCTAAGCGACGCATCGCTTCGATCTGCCACTGTGGCGAGCCGTACCATACGGAGTCAGTACCCCAAACTACACGGTCTGGACCCATCAGGTTAACGAGCTGACCAACAAAGGCTGAGCAGAACTTAGGATCGGTAACTGCTGTTGACGCAAACACGGAACCCAATTCGGCGTAAACGTTGTTAACGCCATACTTCTCTGGGATACGTGCCAAGTCAGTTGACCACTGGATGTAACCGTTCTTCTCGAACTGAGCCATTTCCATATCAGGCTTATCAGCCAACCATGGACGCAGAGCAGCGTGGTAAATCACGAAGTTCATCTTCGGGAAGTCTTTCGCGGCTTGGCCCAGGTCATTAACGGTTGCATGCTCCCACGTTCCGGCAAAGGCCTTCTCGTAGTCACGTGGCATCAAGCCCTTGTGGATACAAATCGTGTTGATACCCGCTTTGATGGCTTTCTCGTAGAACGGATACATGAGCTTCTCATCGTCGAGGCGCCATGCATACTTTGATGGACCAAACGGATCGCCAATGGTGTAAGACTTCCAGGACACAGGACGCAGTTCTTCGATCGCGCGATCAACTTCATCCATCCAGTTAGGATACTTTGGAGTGATGATGGAGTGACCCAACATACGAACGCTACCAGCCATCTTGTTTACTGAACGACACGCATTTTGAATCGCGTCATTCGACAGCAACCACCAGTTTGGATCATCAAATGGCGCACCTGAGAGCAGCGACACGGATGTATCTGAATCAAGGAAGATTTCCTTGAGGTAGTTGTCCATCTTGTAGCGGGACAAGTTGGTGGGGATGTTATTGATGTTCTTGTTAACGCCCGCACCCTCTGCCCACTTGGTCAGACCCAGCAGACCTTCTTCTTTGAAGTCATCGCGAATGAAGTGTGTCTGGTCATCGAAAATGAATTGACCTTTGTACTTGGCTTTACGATCACCAGCCGCGTCCAGGTTCTTGGCTTCTGCCTCATCGACTTCGAACACATTACCGTACACCTGATTCATAGCGACAAAAGCTGTCGCCATACCAGCTGAGGTTGCCAAGAACTGACGACGTGTCATGTTATGGCGCTTTGCTTCTTTGTCTGCCATTTCCTTGATCAGGAATTCAACCTTACGCTGGTTCTCTGTCTGTGGCAGCGGATTGTATTCACCATTCGACACCATTTGTGTCGGGATTGGTGAGCGGAACGCGGACTCATCTGCAGGCATACATTCTGCAAATTCTCTGTCCGTCATCGAAACACCAAATGGCCTTTGTTTATCTGTCATTTTTGTCTCCTATATTTTTGAACGACCCAGTCATGAAAGACCGGACGACTTTTTTGCCGGGGTTGTACTGCTGCTGCCTGACGGCAGTCCGCCCATAAAGGTCGAACCACAATCACTACTGCAATTGACGTGCCAACGACGCAAGACCTATAACAAAATCCAGATTAATCCTGCAAGCATTTGAATAAAATAACTTTTTCAAATATCAACGCTGCATTGCACAGATAAATTCATCTAGTGCTGGATACTCCAGATAGACACCTGTCACACGCGCCCCTGTGACAGATGTAACACCTTAAGTACAACAATTACTTCTTTACTGCGGGTGTTCTATACCGTGACGCTTCATACGGCGATACAAAGTCATTCGTGATATTCCCAGCACATTCGCTGCTGCGGTGACATTCCATCGCGCAGCACGTAGCTGAGCTATTAACTGACTCGCCTCAATACTATTTAAGGATAGGTCTTTAAACGACGCGTCCGTTGCATGATCAGCATGTATCTGTGTCATTAGGTACTCAGGCAAATCGATTAACGTGATTTGATTGTCGCGGCAAACCGCAGACGAGAATTCAATCACATTGCGCAATTCACGCAAGTTACCTGGCCAGGTATGAGCGAGCAGAACGCTTTGGGCTTCAGCATCTAAGGTTGGCGTGGGCTGGTCAGATGATTTGCGGCCATACAAAGCCAACACACGATCAATAATCCAGGGTAAATCTTTACGATCGCGAACAGGCGGTAACGAGAAGTGGGCGCCGCTTAAGCGATAGTACAGATCATCTCTGAATGCACCTTCTCGCACCAGTGACTCGAGCGCGCAGTGAGTAGCCGCAACTACGCGTATGTTTACCTGAACAGGACGTGTTGCCCCTACGGGCAAAACCTCTTTTTCTGAGAGCACACGTAACAAGCGCGCCTGCAAAGGCTTGGGCATGTCACCTATCTCATCTAAGAATAATGTACCGCCATCCGCTTCTTGTATTAATCCGCGCTTACCTTTGGGAGCAGCGCCAGAAAAGCTGCCAGGCGCATAGCCAAATAATTCACTTTCAATGAGCGTATCAGGAATAGCCGCACAATTAACGGCTATGAATGGTCCGTTACGGCGCTCGCTACTTTGGTGTAGCGCTTTAGCGAAAAATTCCTTGCCGCTGCCTGTTTCACCTGTCACCAAAATACTAATGGGTGAATTAATCAATCGTGCTGCACGAGAAATTTGACGATCGAGCGTTGGGTCACCGCCCGACAAGGCAGATAACGGCTCTGGCGTAGGTGGCTCACTGCGAGCGCGGGCATCTCCTGATGGCGAACGAGCAGGCGCTAATGCCGATAAAAATACGAGCTTTTGTGTGCCGCTAATCATCAGCGCACGACGATCAACTGGTTGCACAGCAACGAATCGATGCAAGTCATTGGTAGAAATAGTCAGTAAGGAATCGATACGACGGCCAATAAGCTCCTGCGAACTATCACCAAAAATCAATTGTGCACGACGATTGTGTCCAATCACATTGCCTGAAGCATCGATAGCAATCAGGTATTCAGGGCTAACTTCCAAAAACTCAGGAGCAGTAGATAGCCTGAGTATCCACTCACGGCGAAAACGATGGAGAAAATACGCATTTTCTATCTGATGCGAATACATACGCACCATTTGCAAAGCTAAATGCTGACTTTCTTTTTTCCCAGGCGAGGTCAGCGCTGAAATATCTAGTACTGCCTTCATATGACCCATAGCGTCATAGATGGGGGCTGCAGTACACGTTAGGGGAATATGGGTTGCGTCGAAATGATCACCCTGGTGAACAGTTAATGCCTCACCCGTACTGATGCATGTTCCTACACCACATGTACCAGCATTGATTTCATTCCAGTCAGAGCCCAAATAAAGGCCCGCTTTTCTGAGACTGGGGTCGAGCTGTAGATCGCCGATAAAATCAACCGTCACTCCACGCGCATCGGTTAACAAGACTACATAACCCAAACCAGCTACCTGGTGATACAGCGTCTCAAGGCCATGGCGTGCGATGTGAAGAAATTCTTCGATCTGATCTTGATGTTCGCGAATTTGTTGTTGCGGCAGGATGATGGCTTCCTGCATACGAGTAGGGTCTAGCTTGTGCTCATGCACACAACGCATCCAGGAGGCTCGGATAATTTCATCATGCAGCAATGCAGACGGGGTCTGCTTGGCTAGCTCAGCCACTTGCATCACTGTCTCAATGTGGTGCCTCTGCTCCGCGTGCATCTTATCTCCAGTAGATACTTTTTTTTCAGTCTGTCTTTTGCAGACCTTCGCTCAAAAAACCTATTTTTATGTGATGACTTTGCTTGCTTATCAATTTAAATATCTGGTATTAATTTACTGAATTATTATGTACAGGTTTTCCCTAATAAGAAACAATTAAAACCTTAAATGTCATATTTAATGCATAAACATTTAATAACAATTTTGAGTGATTGTTTGTGCTGCGATGCGAAAAATACAGTCACATTT
>JAJTGE010000062.1 GCA_021298555.1 Oxalobacteraceae bacterium | reverse complement strand
CTGTTATTCCTATTATTAACAATGTGGACGTTAGCTTGTTGACGGACACGATTGCAATAAAAGATGCATTGGTTCGTCAGGCAGCTAGTCCAGTGCGTTGGGTAGAAACCATACAACTGATGCAAGCCAGCGGAATGCAACGCGTCATTGAATGCGGCCCTGGTAAAGTGCTTTCCGGATTAGTCAAACGTATTACGACCGAACTTCAGACTGATGCCATCGTCGATCAGGCATCAATGGAGTCTCTTTTGGAGACCATAGGATCATGAGTAAACCTGCTGGACTGGATAAACAGGTGGTTCTTGTTACGGGTGCATCACGAGGTATAGGTCGCGCAATTGCTATTGAATTAGCGCGCCGCGGTGCAACCGTTATAGGTACAGCGACTTCCGAATCGGGATCTGCAGCAATCACTGATTATTTAGCGCAACTGCATGCCGCAGCCGGGCGCGGCGTCGTGTTAAATGTGAACGATGTGGTGCAATCCAACGAATTAATCGATTCTATAAGTAAGGAATTTGGTGGTCTTACTGTTTTAGTGAATAACGCAGGCATAACCCATGATCAGCTTGCCATGCGAATGAAAGATGAAGAGTGGGACACAGTCATCGCGACTAACCTGACAGCAGTAGCTCGTTTATCGCGTGCGGTGCTGCGAGGGATGATGAAAGCCAAGTATGGCCGCATTATCAACATCACCTCCGTCGTTGGTTCGGCGGGTAATCCTGGACAAATGAATTATGCTGCGTCTAAAGCAGGTGTTGCGGGTATGAGCCGTGCATTAGCGCGCGAGGTCGGAAGCCGCAATATCACCGTTAATTGTGTTGCTCCCGGCTTTATTGATACCGATATGACAAAAGGTTTAAATGAGCAGCAAGTTGCGGCACTATTGCAGCAGATACCTGCAGGCCGCTTCGGAATGCCAGAAGATGTGGCTGCAGCTGTAGCGTTTCTGGCATCAGCTGAGGCAGGATACGTAACAGGTACTACGCTACACGTTAATGGTGGCATGTACATGAGCGGCGGATAGCCTAGCGATACGATGTGTTTATTCGCAAGTTTGAGCACATAATTTTGTTATTAAAAGCAAAAGCCAAAAACTGAGTTCCATCGCGTAAACCTGATAAAATGCGCGCACTTTACGAAACCTGTCCTTTGGAGGAGCAAGATGTCTGACATCGAATCCCGCGTTAAAAAAATAGTTGCCGAGCAACTTGGTGTTGCTGAAGCTGACATCAAGAATGAATCATCGTTTGTCGATGACCTCGGTGCAGATTCTCTTGATACCGTCGAATTAGTGATGGCACTCGAAGACGAATTCGAAATGGAAATTCCAGACGAGCAGGCAGAAAAAATCACCACGGTTCAACAGGCCATCGACTACGCTACGGCTCACGTTAAAGCCTAATTTGCACGCAGCTAGTCATTTGTAAGTTTTCGGGAGCATGGTTTGAGCCGGTCAAAGCAACGTCGTGTCGTCGTCACTGGACTTGGATGCGTTTCCCCTATTGGTAACTCTGTTTCTACTGCATGGGAAGCGTTGCTGGCTGGTCAGTCTGGAATCGCTACGATTACACGTTTTGATGCCAGTGCTTTTTCCACCCACTTTGCCGGTGAAGTCAAAGGCTTCAATGTAGAAGACTACATGCCTGGCAAAGAAGCTCGTCATATGGATACGTTTATCCATTACGGTATGGCTGCAGGTATCCAAGCCATGCAAGACAGTGGGCTAGAAGTTACCGAGCACAATGCCGAACGCATAGGCGTTATCGTTGGCTCGGGTATCGGTGGTTTGCCCATGATAGAGCAGACGCATGCCGAACTCACTAATCGTGGTCCACGCCGCATCAGCCCTTTTTTCGTTCCCGCCTCCATCATCAATATGATTTCCGGGCACCTTTCAATCAAGTACGGTTTGAAGGGTCCTAACATTGCGATTGTGACAGCATGCACCACAGGTCTTCATTGCATAGGTGAAGCTGGTCGCATGATTGAGTATGGCGATGCCGATGTGATTATTGCTGGCGGTGCTGAATCCACCATCTCACCTTTGGGTTTGGGTGGTTTCGCGGCAGCCCGTGCGCTCTCTTCACGCAACGACGATCCTGCAACTGCATCACGTCCGTGGGACAAAGATCGTGATGGTTTTGTACTAGGCGAGGGTGCCGGTGTCATGGTGCTCGAAGAATACGAGCATGCAAAAGCACGCGGCGCAAAAATCTACGCTGAGCTACTCGGTTTTGGTTTGACTGCGGATGCTCACCATATGACAGCGCCGTTAGAAGATGGTGATGGCGCACGTCGCTGTATGTTGGCGGCCATGCGCAACGCCGGCATCAATCCAGATCAAGTTGACTACGTCAATGCCCATGGTACTTCCACTCCGTTAGGTGATGTCGCTGAAACCGTAGCCATTAAGCGCGCTTTAGGTGATCACGCGAAAAACATCGTGGTCAATTCGACCAAATCCATGACTGGCCATTTGCTTGGTGGTGCTGGTGGACTAGAGTCGGTGTTCACCGTTCTGGCGGTGCATAACCAAAAATCCCCTCCAACGATTAATATTTTTAATCAAGATCCATCATGCGATCTTGATTATTGCGCTAACGAGGCGCGCGATATGAAAATTGACATGGCCGTTAAAAATTCATTCGGATTTGGTGGTACTAACGGAACATTAATTTTTTCTCGCGCACCATAACTCTTCGCTTTTCAGCGATGTCCCTATTCTTTTGATCCAAAGCACGAACTATCTGGCGGATGTCTA
Source organism: Oxalobacteraceae bacterium (assembly GCA_021298555.1). Classification (GTDB taxonomy): domain Bacteria; phylum Pseudomonadota; class Gammaproteobacteria; order Burkholderiales; family Burkholderiaceae_D; genus Pernthalerella. The sequence goes on along the minus strand of JAJTGE010000062.1, from coordinate 15,526 downwards.
TATCCACCTCCGTTGTTGTGCGACCCTCGACGTATCTCTCTTTGGCACTCCTAGCGATGGGTATGCTGCTGCTGACGTGCGCCGCGATGCTGGCCACTTCTGCTACCGATGAGACTGCACTTGTTTTTCGTCAGCTGCTGATAGTGCTTTGCGTCGTAGCAGCGATCTATAGTTTTTTATCCCGTGCCCGCTTTAGAACAATCTTCATCATTGATATTTCCGCAAGTGGCGTCATTCGCTTACGCCACACTGAACAGGCCGCGCTAACTCAATCAACAGTGCAAATAAGTGATCTACAGGAGCGTGGCGAGATAGTTCAACTTCAACGGGACTCTACGCTTTGGTCAATGCTGTTATTGCTTCGTTTTCAATCGGGGAATGGTTTGATACATACCGTGATTGTTTTGCCCGATTCTCTGGACGACGCTTCTTTTCGCGCGCTTACAATCGCGTGTCATTGGATTGCTTCGCAAGGTGCCGAAACACAGACCTGACCGCTACTCATTTCTCGTATCAGTTGAACTTTTTAACTGAAATCAAGTCAACAACAAGAGAAGCGCTGCATTCAGACGGATTTTCGGGGGCTGTTTTGTTGGCTTCTGGTCAAATCAGCACGCAGTGACTATCTCGGGGGTTGTGCGCGTGCGAGGATTAGGGGATTGACGACAGAGCGCGAGGTAGATCAACTTTTAGTTGAGCGTGTCCAGCATGGTGACAAGAAAGCGTTCGAGCTACTGGTTTCTAAGTATCAACGTAAATTGATGCGTCTAGTATCGCGGCTGGTTCGCGATCAGGCAGAAGCAGAGGATGTGGTGCAGGAAGCCTTTATCAAGGCCTATCGCGCGCTACCGCAGTTCAGGGGAGATTCAGCTTTCTATACATGGCTTTATCGCATTGGTATCAATACGGCCAAGAATTATCTGGTAACTCAAGGGCGGCGTGCCCCAACGTCGACTGAGGCTGATGCAGAGGAAGCGGAAACTTTTGATGATGGAGAGCACCTAAGGGATATCAACACGCCTGAGTCCATGTTGGCCACCAAGCAGATTGCTGAGACAGTCAATTTTGCTATGGAAGCTTTGCCAGAAGAACTACGTATAGCGATTACCTTGCGTGAAATAGAGGGTCTGAGTTATGACGAAATCGCTGTGACCATGGGATGCCCCATAGGTACAGTACGCAGCCGAATTTTTCGTGCGCGTGAAGCGATCGCTCTCAAACTTAGACCATTGCTAGGTACTGCCCTCGACAAACGCTGGTGACGTGCTAACAACGCCAGTTATGCAGTAAAAGAAGTTGTACAAGGTAGGTAGCCATGGAAAAAGACAAAAAAAATCGACTACATGTCTCTGAGCTGATGGACGGGGAGCTTGACCACCGACAATTAGCCTTGGTGATGTCGCATATGAGGGAGGTATCTGGTCGAGAGCAATGGGATACCTATCACCTGATAGGCGACACACTCCGCTCAGCTGATACGGCAGATGTACTTTCTAAAAATTTCAGCATCAATATGGCGGCGCGGCTGGAGCAAGAGCCTAGCTACATACAGCCAACCAAACGGCGTACAGTGAACATGTCAGCAGTATGGCGTGCTGCTGCGGTGGGGATGGCGGTAATTACCGGCGTTCTGCTGGCACCAACGATTTTCTACAAGCCTGTACAGACACGTATTCCTCTGACCCTTTCCATACCAGACTTATCAGTACCGGCTTCCGTTCCGTTGGCCGATGGGAGCAATGAATACAGTCATGCTCAACAGCGACACTATCTGCTCTGGCATCAGAATTCTACGTCGTCTTTATATGGTCTGAGAGTAAGCGCGCATGCTCTTGCGTCTACCGGTCAGCACTAAAAATAATTTCATGGTGTTAGCCCAGATCGCTCCGAAGTATTTGCTGTGCTTGCTGATAACGTTTGTGGCGCTGTTTGGAACAGCAACCGCCCAAGAGCCACAGGCAGCAGTGCGCAGTCTGGAGCGAGCTAGAGATGCTGCCGAGAGACTGGAATACACGGGAATTTTGATCACTCAGCAGGGTCCTCAGATGAATACATCGCGCATTATTCACAAGCGCGAATCAAAAGAAGCCGTTGAGCGAATTGAAATGCTTGATGGCCCGCCCAATGAGATTGTGCGTCGTGGCGAAGAAGTCACCTGGTATCTGCCGCGTGAGCGGCGCATCATTATTGACCGACAACCCGGCGCGCGTAGTTTTCCCGGGATTGCTCAATTGAGTAACTCGCAACTGCTTGAGCATTACCGCTTTCGATTTTTGCAAAAAGACAGAGTGGCCGGGCGCGAAAGTACGGTGTTGCAATTGCAGCCACTCGATGGTCTTCGCTACGGCTACCGATTTTGGATAGATACGAATTCTGGCTTATTGCTAAGGGCGCAAAGCATCAGCGAGCGAGGCGATGTAGTGGCCCAGATAGGTTTTAGCGAAGTGACAATAGGTGCTCAGCCACCCTCAAGAGGGCGCGATCGATTAATCGATACGCGAGGCTGGCAGACAGAAAGAGCCGTCACCGGGCCAGCAGATGTGTCGGGTTGGGTTATGCAGCTGCCGCCGGGATTTGTCCGACTGGCAGCGCAGCGCAGAGTCATCGCGGCGGCCCACAGCGGCATAGGAGAGCCACGTGACGTCGTTCAGATCGTTTGTTCAGACGGATTGGCGAGTATTTCTATTTTCGTTGAACCATGGTCAGCGGCTCGCAGTGCGGTCCCGGTGCAGGAGGGCGCCCTGAATATGGTCGGCAAGCGCATTGGGAGGTTTTGGCTTACCATTGTCGGTGAAGTTCCCATGACGGCTGTCCGACAAATAGCCGATTCTCTTGAATTTTCTGCTCCTGTTACCAGATAAAACCCCATGAAAATTATGCAGCGTCTTTCTGGCAGTTTTTCAGCTGCCGCCTTTGCCGTCGCAGCGGTCATGTTCTTGCCTTTGGGCTTGGGTGTGTCCCTGTCCTCCAACGCCGTAGCGGCGGTTTTGCCTGATTTCACCGATCTGGTCGACAAAGTCGGACCGGCGGTAGTGAACATTCGAACCACCGAACGCTCCAAAGGCGGGATGCCACAAGGCCAGGGTGCGCCAGGGTCGGAAGATGAGGAAATGCAGGAATTCTTCCGTCGTTTCTTTGGTCAGCCGCCAGGTGGCGGTGGCCAGCGTCCTCAACCCTCCCCGCGTGGCCGAAAAGGTCCTCAGGGTGGAGATGAACAGTCGCCAACCCCGAAGGGTGTGGGTTCTGGATTCATTATTTCTGCAGACGGTTTTGTGCTGACCAACGCGCACGTGGTTGAGGGTTCTGATGAAGTGTTTGTAACCCTGACAGACAAGCGCGAATTTAAAGCCAAGATCATTGGTTCAGATCGTCGTACCGATGTAGCTCTGGTCAAAATTGACGGAACTAACCTCCCGCGTCTAACCATGGGTGATTCCAGCAAAATTCGCGTAGGCGAGTGGGTGATAGCGATTGGTTCACCTTTTGGTCTGGAGAACACGGTTACCGCCGGCATTATCTCTGCTAATTCGCGCGACACCGGTGACTATTTACCCTTGATACAAACCGACGTTGCGGTCAATCCGGGTAATTCGGGTGGCCCGTTGATCAATATGCGCGGTGAGGTTATCGGAATCAATTCGCAGATTTACAGCCGCTCGGGTGGCTACATGGGTATCTCATTTGCTGTGCCCATTGATGAAGCCATGCGCGTATCTGATCAGCTCAAATCCATGGGTCGTGTTGTGCGTGGCCGCATCGGTGTGCAAATTGGTGAAGTCACCAAAGATGTTGCAGAGTCTCTAGGTCTGCCGCGTCCGCAAGGTGCGCTGGTTGCGCGTGTTGAGCCAGGCAGCCCCGCCGAAAAAGCAGGCGTAGAAGCAGGTGACATCATTACCAATTTCAATGGCACTACCATTGAAAAATCCGGCGACTTGCCGCGTTTGGTAGGTAATACCAAACCGGGATCTAAGGCAACGCTGACTGTTCTGCGCAAAGGTAACAAGCGTGATCTGCCGGTCGTTATCGCTGAAATGGAAGTAGAACAAGTAGCTAAGAAAGAAGAGAAAAAGCCTAAGCAAGAGCAGGCACTCAACTCACTTGGCCTTGCGGTAAATGATTTAACTGAAGGTCAACGGCGCGAACTCAAGCTAGAAGGTGGCGTTATTGTTGAGTTAGCCGATGGTTCGGCGGCGCGTGCAGGTATACAGCCTGGTGACGTGATTGTTCGGTTAAACAATACCGATATCAAAGACACCAAGCAATTTAATGCGCTTGTGGCCAAATTGGATCCCAAGAAAAATGCACTGTTGCTGGTGCGGCGAGGCGACGCATCTCAGTTCGTTCCGCTGCGGCCTGCTCAGCCGTAAGCTAGACACTCTGAAAAGGCTGTGACTTAGGTCGCAGCCTTTTTCTTTTTTGTAGTTGAATCTTTGTAAGTGCATCTATTAAACGTGTCATCGCCACCCAGTTTCATTTTGTATTCACGCAGTTATTGTCATTTATGTGATGACCTGCTTGTGGCTCTTAAAAAGCTCATAGGTGACGACATGCACGTTAACGTGGTCGATATTGATCTTCACGCCGACTTAGTTCAGCGCTATGACGAGCTGGTACCTGTCTTGATGGGCTGCCGGGATGGAGCCCCAGATCAACAGCTTTGCCACTATTTTCTGGATGAAAATGCGGTAAAAAGTTTTATTTCATCCCCTCCTGACTGAGCTATACCGGCGTATCTGGGTTAAACGGTCAGGGTAGGCCTCAAATCCGGTAAAATGCGCACTCTGAATAGCTTTTCAATCAAGGCGCTCGCATGGGGAAAAGCCCCGCTCAGAGCGCTTTTTTTGTACCCGCGGCAATAATGCAAAATATTAGAAATTTTTCAATCATCGCTCACATTGATCACGGCAAGTCGACGCTGGCTGATCGTATCATTCAGCTTTGTGGCGGCCTCTCTGACCGTGAAATGGAAGCGCAGGTGCTCGATTCCATGGATCTCGAGCGTGAGCGTGGCATCACCATCAAAGCGCAAACAGCGGCTCTGCAGTACAAGGCGCGCGATGGCCAAATCTACAATCTGAATTTGATTGATACGCCTGGTCACGTCGACTTCAGCTACGAGGTTAGCCGCTCTTTGTCAGCTTGCGAGGGCGCGCTGCTGGTGGTCGATGCCTCTCAGGGGGTTGAAGCGCAAACCGTTGCTAACTGCTACACCGCCCTGGATCTGGGCGTGGAAGTTGTACCGGTCTTAAACAAAATCGATTTGCCTTCTGCCGATCCAGAAAACGCAATCAACGAAATCGAAGAAGTCATCGGCATTGAAGCCACGGATGCAGTGCACTGTTCTGCTAAAAGCGGATTAGGCGTTCAAGACGTACTCGAATCGCTAATACTCAGAGTACCCGCACCCAAAGGTGACCCCACGGCACCACTGCAGGCCTTGATCGTTGATTCATGGTTCGACAATTACGTGGGTGTGGTGATGCTGGTGCGCGTAATCAATGGCACGTTGCGACCGAAAGAAAAAATTCTGTTCATGGCCACCGGAGCGCAGCATCTGGTTGAGAGCGTCGGGGTGTTTACACCGAAGTCGCTCGCGCGGGACTCGTTATCTGCTGGGCAGGTAGGTTTTATTATTGCCGGCATCAAAGAACTTAAAGCAGCCAAAGTAGGTGATACCGTCACTCTGGCGGCACGCCCAGCATCTGCGCCACTGCCTGGCTTTAAAGAAGTACAGCCGCAAGTATTTGCTGGCCTTTTCCCTGTCGAAGCCAATCAATACGACGCACTGCGCGATTCGCTGGAAAAGCTCAAGTTAAATGATGCGGCACTCATGTACGAGCCTGAAGTATCACAGGCCTTAGGTTTTGGTTTTCGCTGTGGATTTCTCGGCCTGCTGCACATGGAGATTGTGCAAGAGCGTCTTGAGCGCGAATTCGACATGGATTTGATTACCACCGCACCTACCGTGATTTATGAAGTAGTTCAGCGCGATGGTAAAACTATCTTGGTCGACAATCCTTCCAAGATGCCTGATCCCTCTAAGATAGAAGAGGTGAGGGAACCCATAGTCACAGTTAATTTATATATGCCGCAAGAGTACGTAGGTGCAGTTATTACCTTGTGTACCCAAAAGCGCGGCGTTCAACTGAATATGGCCTACCACGGCAAACAAGTACAGCTGACCTACGAAATACCCATGGCGGAGATCGTGCTGGATTTCTTTGATCGACTCAAATCCATCTCGCGCGGTTATGCCTCGATGGATTATGAATTCAAAGAATATCGCGCAGCCGATGTCGTTAAAGTCGACATGCTGATCAACACTGAAAAAGTGGATGCACTAGCGATTATTGTTCATCGCTCAAATAGCCAATACCGTGGCCGTGCAGTTGCTGCAAAAATGCGTGAACTCATTCCCCGGCAAATGTTTGACGTGGCGATTCAGGCAGCGATAGGCTCCAACATCATCTCGCGTGAAAACGTAAAAGCCTTACGCAAGAACGTGATTGCCAAATGCTACGGTGGCGATATCAGCCGTAAGCGCAAATTGCTGGAAAAACAAAAGGCCGGCAAAAAACGCATGAAGCAGGTTGGTTCGGTAGAAATACCTCAGGAAGCTTTCCTTGCCATCTTGCAAGTTGAAGACAAATAGTCACCGCCTGTTTAGACCCACAAAAAAGACGCCCACATGACTTTGCACAAAAAAGACGCCCACATGACTTTGCAATCCTTACTTGGAAATTTTGCCCTTATCTTGTTTCTGCTGACCATAGTCACAGGTTGTATTTGGGCGCTGGATAAATTTCGTCTTGCTCCTGCACGCCAGCGTGAGGCAAAAGACCTGCTCGACGAATTTGATGCACGTGCTGCGCGCCTAACCGAAAGTGGTATCAAGCCCGATCCGGTGGCACGAGCTGAATTGGTCGCAAAGCTAGAACGACAGCCTACCTGGGTAGCCTATACCGGAAGTTTTTTCCCGGTAATTGCTGCAGTCTTTCTTTTCCGCTCGTTTATGTTCGAGCCGTTTAAGATTCCATCGAGCTCCATGGTCCCCACCTTGCAGATCGGTGACCTGATATTGGTTAATAAATACACCTATGGAATTCGGCTGCCAATAGTTAATAAAAAAATCATCTCCATTAACAACCCATCACGTGGCGATGTGATGGTGTTTAAATTCCCCAAGGATCCATCACTGGACTACATCAAGCGGGTAGTAGGCATCCCGGGCGATAAAGTGGTGTACAAAAACAAGCGCATATCGATCAATGGGCAAGATTTGCCCTATGAAAAATTGCCGGATTATCTGGATGAAGAACGTTTGACCTATTTCACTCATTTACGCGAAAACCTGACCGGCGTTTCCCATCAGATTCTTAATGACGATCGCCTGCCCAGTTACGTGCCCAGCCCAGATGCATATCCTCAGCATGAATTATGCAGCTACAACCTCGAAGGATTTGAGTGCGTGGTACCGGCTGGACATTACTTTATGATGGGCGATAATCGGGACAACAGTCTTGATTCTCGCTACTGGGGCTTCGTTCCAGATAAAAATATTGTTGGAAAAGCATTTTTTGTATGGATGAATCTGGGCGATCTCAAACGCATAGGGCCATTTCAATAATGCATTTTCCATCGAGATATCCTGGCAAAGCTTGGCGGCTAAGAGCGCAAGGATTCTCGCTGATAGGTTTTTTATGTTCATTGACTTTGCTGGGTTTGGCGGGATTGCTCGCAGTGCGCGCAGGCCCCAGCGTATTTGAATACTGGGCGGTGGAAAAAACAATCAAAGCCGCTTCGGCGGTGTCCCAGACGCCCGCAGATTTACGTGCAACATTCGATAAATTAGCCTCGGCTGGTTATATCGACTCGATACAGGCTAAAGATTTAATCGTCGAAGGATCGGGCGATACGATGAGAGTCAGTTTCACGTACGAAAAAAAGATTTATCTGGCTGGCCCTGTCAGCCTGCTGATTGTGTACCAGGGCTCGAATGTTACGGACCCTGAAGGAAAACCTCCTAATTGATCGCATGGCAGATGGATATCAACTCATTGCAAACTCGGCTAGGTCACACCTTCACAACGCCAGCGTTGCTGCAGCAGGCGCTGACCCATCGTAGCCACAGCAGCCTTCATAACGAAAGGCTGGAGTTTCTTGGCGACTCCATACTTAATTGCGTTATTGCTTCATTACTTTTCGAGCGCTTCGACAAAATCGACGAAGGTGATTTATCGCGCTTACGCGCCAACCTTGTTAAGCAGCAATCGCTGTATGAAATTGCGCAGCATCTGGAATTATCTCAGTGCCTGCGATTGGGTGAAGGTGAGCTTAAGTCAGGTGGATTTCGCCGCCCCTCAATTTTGGCAGATACGCTAGAGGCATTATTTGGCGCTATCTATCTCGACGCAGGATTTGATGTGGCCTATGCTGTAATCAAAGAGCTGTACGAACCCATCATAGAAACCGTTGATCCCAAAACCTTGGGTAAAGATGCCAAGACACTCCTGCAAGAATATTTGCAAGGAAAAAAATTCTCTCTGCCTCAGTACAACGTCGTTGCTACGCATGGTGCAGCTCACAATCAAGAATTCGAAGTTGAGTGCGTAATAGCTAAACTCGATATACAAGTTTATGGCACGGGCGGTAGTCGTCGTGCTGGTGAGCAGGCTGCAGCACGATTAGCACTTGAAGCAGTTCAGGCGGCCTTAGAAAACTCTCCCGCGCTGCCCAGGAAAACAAGGCAACGAACGACTCAATTAAAATTAGCGGGCATTGCAACGTTTCAGCCTGATGCGCCAGCAGATGCGCCAAGAAAAAAATCTGACGATACTCTCAAGTCGGGCAAACAGCCTCGCAATAGCCTAGCGCAAGAGCAGGAACCATTGTTGCCCGATCCTAGCGACCCGACCAAACGTAGCAGCCAAAGCAAATCAGCATGACCGAAAATACCGCTGCATCTGATTTTCGATGTGGTTACATCGCTATCATCGGCCGACCCAACGTAGGTAAATCAACGTTGATGAATATGTTAATTGGTGCAAAAGTCAGCATCACTTCACGTAAGGCACAAACAACCCGTCATCGCATTACCGGCATACAAACCGTGCCTGACGCCCAGTTTATTTACATCGATACCCCTGGGTTTCAAACACGCCACAACAATGCGTTAAACAAAACTCTCAACCGCACGGTGACCCAAACCTTGCAGGCAGTTGATATCGTTTTGTTCGTCGTCGAAGCAGGCTTATTGAATGATGCCGATAAACAGGTTATCGAGTTACTGCCAGTCGATGTAACCGTCATACTAGTGATAAACAAATCCGACAAGCTAAAAGACAAAGGCCCACTCATGGCCTATGCACAGCAAGTTGCGACCCTCCATAATTTTGCAGCGATAGTTCCTGTTTCTGCCCGTCTGGGATTTCAGCTCGATCGTTTACAAGGTGAGATACGCCATTACCTGCCGCTGAATAAACCCGTATTCGATGAAGATGACATTACTGACAGAAGCGAAAAATTCCTTGCCGCTGAAATTGTGCGTGAAAAAGTATTTCGCTATGTCGGTGATGAGCTTCCTTATACCAGCACCGTCGTCATAGAAAAATTTGAACAAGAAGGTCAGCTTCGCCGAATTTTTGCCGCCATATTGGTAGAGCGCAGTACACACAAGGCCATGTTGATAGGTCAAAAAGGTGCGCGACTCAAAGAGATTTCTACACAAGCTCGCTTGGATATGGAAAAACTTTTTGGTGGGCCGGTGTACTTGGAAATCTGGGTCAAAGTGAAATCCGGCTGGGCTGACAATGAAGCTGGATTGCGTGCCTACGGCTATGAGTGAGATGCTCACTATGAATACACTTGCCATAAGGTCTGACGAAACCCCCGAGCCAGCCACACCCTCTCGTACTTCACGAACTACTGCGCGCGCCAGCAGCAAGATGAAGCCTGTCGAGCGCGAGCACCGTATCACTGATCAGCCCGCCTTTGTGTTGCATAGCTATCCGTACAAAGAAACCAGCTTAATCGTTGAGGTGTTTGCGCGTGACTACGGTCGTGTACCGTTAATGGCTAAGGGTGCAAAACGACCTCACTCGCAATTACGCGGTGTGTTGCAAACGTTTCAGCCTTTGCAAGTCGCATGGAGCGGAAAATCCGAAGTGCGCACCATGGTGTCTGCCGAGTGGGTAGGTGGCTTGCGTCCATTGGAGCGCTCAGCGCTTTTGTGCGGATTTTATTTAAATGAATTACTGGTCAAGCTATTGGCGCGAGATGATCCGCATGCAGCATTGTTTGATTATTACGTCGCAGCGCTCAATCAGTTAGCGCATGACGAGCCAGCAGCCATCGTTTTACGAAAATTCGAGCTAGGCTTGCTCAAAGAAACAGGCGTAGCAGGAAATTTAAGTTTTCTGGCGACCACTGGCAAGGCGGTTCAATCAGATAAAAGCTATGTTGTTGATCCCGAGCGCGGCTCGCGCGAGGCCTTGATTAGCGACACCATGCCTGTGGTTCTTGGTAAGACCTTGCTAGATATGGAAGCAGGGGATTACACCGATACAGCGACTCAGCAGCAGAGTAAATTATTGATGCGTCATTTGCTATCGCATCACTTGAATGGGCTCACGCTCAACACACGACAAATTTTGATCGATCTACTGCAGCTTTAATTAACTGAACAAAAAAACCATGAGCTTTTTACAACCACAACATCCTGTTATTGAACTGGGTGTCAACATCGATCATGTAGCTACTCTGCGTAATGCTCGGGGTACGATTTATCCTGATCCTTTGCATGCTGCGATGCTGGCAGAACAAGCAGGTGCCGATGTCATTACACTGCATTTGCGTGAAGACAGACGTCATATTCGTGACGCTGATGTAGAAGCCATACGCCCCAAAATAACCACACGCATGAATCTCGAATCTGCAGTTACTGAAGAAATGGTAGAGATTGCTTGCCGTATCCGTCCGCATGATGTGTGCTTGGTACCAGAGCGTCGCAATGAAGTCACCACAGAAGGTGGATTAGATATCATTCGTCATTTTGATGATATACGCGCTGCGATAGAAAAATTAGCTCGGCACGATATCCGTGTTTCACTGTTTATTGATCCCGACAAAGAGCAAATTAAGGCATCAGCCGATGTAGGCGCGCCAGTGATCGAGCTGCATACTGGTCGCTACGCAGATTCTGAGGGTGCAGCACAGCTGCATGAATTCGAACGCATACGACAAGCAGTAGAAATCGGTGTGACGCACAGACTCAGAGTCAATGCCGGTCATGGCTTGCACTACACCAATGTGCAAGCGATTGCTGAAATCCCTGATATTTCAGAGCTCAATATTGGTCATGCCATCGTCGCGCATGCCGTATTTGCAGGATGGGAAAATGCGGTACGAGAAATGAAGGCCATTATGATTCAGTCACGATTAAAGGCCAGAAAGACCTGACGCCATGATTGCTGGTATTGGTACAGACATAATACGGATAGAACGCATAGCTGCTGCAGTAGGGCGACACGGTGATCGCTTTGCTGAAAAAATTCTGGGCACGCAAGAACTCGAGAAATACCATCGTCGCAAAGCTAAAGTAGAAGTACGAGGGCTACGTTTTTTGGCAACCCGGTTTGCCGCCAAAGAAGCATTTTCTAAAGCCATAGGCTTGGGTATGCGCATGCCCATGACTTGGCGCTCTGCCCAATTTCTCAATGCCCCTAGCGGCCAACCTACCGTCGTCACTAGTGGCGCACTTAGTCTCTTCATGCAGCAGCAGGGCTACACTGCGCAGGTCACCCTGACAGATGAGGCAGAATATGCAGTTGCATTTGTCATCGTGGAGAAGTTATGAGCAAGCAGGTTCTAAATCGTCCGCTAGGGCCAGTCATGTTGGATGTTGTGGGCAAGACCCTCACCGAAGATGATCTTCGTCGTATTCAGCATCCACTGACAGGTGGTGTGATTCTCTTTGCGCGTAATTACGCCAATCGCGAGCAAGTCACCCAATTGTGCAAAGCCATACATGCAGCCCGGCCCGGTATGTTGATCGCTGTTGATCATGAAGGTGGTCGCGTACAGCGCTTTCGCACGGATGGATTTACTCATTTACCCGCCATGAAAAAATTAGGCCAGCGCTGGGATGAGGATGTACTTGAATCCTGCAAGTTGGCAACCGCCGTAGGTTATGTCTTGGCTACCGAGTTGCGTGCTTGTGGAATCGATTTATCGTTTACGCCAGTTCTGGATTTGGACTACGGTGATTCTGAAGTAATAGGCGATCGCGCGTTTCATCGTGATCCTAGGGTTGTCACCATGCTGGCAAAAAATCTTAATCACGGGCTAGCACTGGCTGGCATGGCTAATTGCGGGAAGCATTTTCCTGGACATGGTTTTGTAGCCGCTGACTCCCATGTCGCCATACCCGTCGATGATAGGCAGTACGCCGATATTCTTAAAGAAGATGCCGCTCCTTATGGCTGGTTAGGCATGAGCCTTACAGCCGTAATGCCAGCTCATGTAATTTATCCCAGCTTTGATAAGCATCCTGCTGGGTTCTCAAAAAAATGGCTGACACTGCTACGTGAAGCCCTAACTGCTGGCTGTGATATGGTTTTGATTTGTAATTCACCAGATAAAGCAGACCAACTACTCGACGGCTTAGATACTCGTAAAATTCGTGATGCTCTTCGGTCTGCTGAGAGATTATCTGCACTGATACCCACCTCTCATGCAGATGATTGGGATACATTGCAAGAAAATGAGACCTATATAGCGGCTAAAAAATTAGCGAAGTCGCTAACTTAACTTGTGCTGAGTTGCGCATCGTCTGTATTCCAAGAATATGGATGACTTTTCAATGACTACAAAAAAAAATACCACCAGCGAAGATAAGCCAGACCCACGGGCTGGATTAATCGATGAGATAAGCCAGCTTCCGCATCTGCCGGGGGTATATCGGTATTTTGATTCCCAAGATAAGCTGCTCTACGTAGGCAAGGCGCGAGATCTGAAAAAACGCGTTTCTAGTTATTTTCAAAAAACACTAGCTAGTCCGCGTACCGCGATGATGGTCGAGCGCATCGTACGCATGGAAACTACCGTCACGCGCAGCGAAGCCGAAGCCCTCCTGCTAGAAAATAACCTCATCAAAACGCAGCAGCCGCGTTTTAACATTCTTTTTCGCGACGATAAATCCTACCCCTACTTAAAACTTTCTGGCGGTACTTTTCCGCGCATGGCTTATTACCGTGGTGCAGTCGATAAAAAAAATCAGTACTTTGGACCTTTTCCCAGTGCATGGGCGGTTAAAGAATCCATGCAGATTTTGCAGAAAATTTTTTTATTACGTACCTGTGAAGATTCTGTTTTTCAGAACCGCACACGTCCTTGTCTTTTACATCAAATTAATCGCTGTAGCGGCCCGTGTGTCAATTTCATATCCAAAGAAGATTACGCAGTTGATGTAGATAATGCAGCGCAGTTTTTGCGTGGTCGGCAAACAGAGTTGATGCAAACGCTAGAGAAAAAAATGCATGCCTTTGCTGAAGAACTCAAATTTGAGCAAGCGGCCTTAGTACGCAATCAAATTTCGGCGCTATCGCGCGTGCTGCACCAGCAAAGTATGGAAACATCAGGCGATACTGACATCGATATCATCGCTGTAGTGGTTCATGGTGGGCGTGCGTGTGTGAATTTAGCTATGGTACGCGGTGGACGGCACTTGGGGGACCGCGCCTATTTTCCAGCGCATGTAGATATGGCTCCCGTGGACAGCACAGTAGAGGCAGAAGTACTCAAAGCGTTTCTAGCTCAGCACTACATTGAAAAATTTATTCCAGCTACGCTGATTCTAAATTTGGAACTCGATGAGCCTGAATTAATGATTGCGCTTATGGAGCAGTGCGAGCATCGCATCCATTTGATTTTTCAGCCACAAGGCCAGCGCAGGCACTGGCAAGAAATGGCCATAAAGGGCGCTGAAATTGCGCTGGCCAGATTGTTGGCAGAGCAGGGGTCGCAACAATCGCGCACTCGCTCGCTAGTGGATGCGCTGTCATTAGATACGGCAGATATTGATGCGCTCAGAATAGAGTGCTTTGACATTAGCCACACGCAGGGTGAAGCGACTCAGGCGTCGTGCGTGATTTACCACCACCATCAGATGCAAAATAGCGAGTACAGGCGCTACAACATTACCGACATAACACCGGGAGATGATTATGCGGCGATGCGTCAGGTACTCACACGTCGTTATGAAAAAGTACTGCATGGTGACGGTGCTCTTCCAGAAATCGTATTAGTCGATGGTGGCAAGGGGCAGGTAGAGATTGCGCGTCAGGTTTTGTCCGAGTTGGGTCTGGATATCAGTTTAATTGTTGGCGTGGCCAAAGGGGAGGGGCGCAAAGTAGGGCTGGAGACCTTGTTGTTTGCCGATGGCAGACCAGCACTCGAATTAGGCAAGGAATCAGCAGCCCTGATGCTGATTGCCCAGATTCGCGATGAAGCTCATCGCTTTGCGATCACAGGCATGCGCGCCAAGCGTGCTAAAACACGCCAGACATCCCGTCTTGAAGAAATAGAGGGCATAGGTGCCAAGCGTCGACAAAAACTCTTGGCGCGCTTTGGGGGCTTGCGTGGGGTTGCCGATGCCAGCGTCGAAGAGCTTGCATCAGTGGAGGGGATCTCGCGTCAGCTGGCCGAAGATATCTATCGCCAGCTACATTAAATTGAAAGTCTCTTTCCTGCTTCAGAGATTAACGTTACATTAGCAAAACCTAACGGCCTTCGGTGCTTATTGCTAAACGACGACGCATGCCCTTCAATATTCCCATTCTTCTCACCTGGTTGCGAGTAGCGTTAATTCCGCTTATGGTGGGCGTGTTCTTTTTGCCCGGACATTGGCTGACAATGTATGAGCAGGGCGTAGCTGCAACGGCGATCTTTATTGTGGCCGCAGTGACAGATTGGTTTGATGGTTATCTCGCGCGTCGTTGGAACGAGACCACGTCGTTTGGCGCGTTTCTTGATCCGGTTGCTGACAAGCTTATCGTGGCGGGAGCGCTGATATTACTAGTACAGCTAGGGCGTACTAATTCCATTATTGCGTTCATCATCGTTGGGCGTGAGATAGCGATTACAGCTTTGCGCGAATGGATGGCGCAGATAGGCGCATCAAAATCAGTGGCAGTGAGCTCCATAGGAAAAATAAAAACAGTGGCACAGATGATTGCTATTCCTATGCTGCTGTATGCCTATCCATTGTTTGGTGTGATTGATACCTTGTTCGTAGGCCAGCGCTTACTAGATTTTGCGGCTGTACTCACTCTGTGGTCTATGCTTTACTATTTGCGCAAGGCGTGGCCTTTGATTAAAGAGCGGCCCGAATTAGAGCATCCATCTCACGATGGCAGTACTTGACATAAATTTCACTTTGTCGCTATAATCCCGCTTCTGTTTTCGCGGGAGTAGCTCAGTTGGTAGAGCGCAACCTTGCCAAGGTTGAGGTCGAGAGTTCGAGACTCTT